>JBEKST010000007.1:0-22589 GCA_049516815.1 Bacteroidales bacterium
TAACCTCTTCGCTTTGCTAAGTTCTGGTAGCTTTTTAGAAGTAAGTAAAAAGTCAGCAAAAACCCTGTGTAATATTATTATTAAACTCGAAATTGTCGCTAAGTTACCTGAGAAAAATTCGATCTTAAATTTCGGATCTTAAAACTGTAAAGGGCTACATCTTGTAGGAATAGTCGCTTTTCGAGTGAATTCAGATTAGAAGTCAAACTGACCTTATCAGATTAAATTCTAAGGAAACTCTAGTAACAAATAATAACTGCAATTTTTTCTAACTATGTGCCAAAAATAACGACATTTGAAGTCTTAAAATACATCAACTTTGAATTTATGATTGAAATAATCGCGATCATCCTTGGAATTGCAGTCATCCTGGCGTTGATCTTATTCTGGCTGAAGTTGAATAAAGCCTCAGGTAAACCGGAAACCGATGAACTGGAAGAAGCTAAGCAACGTGCAGCAACCTTATACGCCGAAAAGTTGGCTGGAGAGAGCAAAATTCAAATGCTCGAAGAGCAGGCCCGGTACTCTTTAAAAATAATAAAAGAAAAAGAAGAAGCCATTGTCGGACTTAATCGCCAGGTGGCTGAATTAGGTAGCGAGAACAAAAGACTGATTGAGGACCTTCTGAGCAAACAGGCTGCCATCGAGGAATCCGAAGAGAAACTGCGGGTCGCTTTCAAGAACTTAGCCAATGAGATCCTTGAAGAAAAGACACAGAAATTCACGGAGCAGAACAGGACCAAACTTGAAGAGATCCTGAAACCGCTGGGGGAAAAGATCCGGGAATTCGAAAAGAAGGTCGATGAAACTTATGATAAAGAATCGAAACAAAGGTTTTCATTAGAAAAAGAGATAAGGATACTGGCTGAGATGAACCAGCAGATCAGCGAAGATGCTAAGAACCTAACACATGCGTTGAGGCTGGATCCAAAGAAGCAGGGTAACTGGGGAGAACTGGTACTCGACAAGGTTCTTGAAAGTTCCGGTCTGGTCAAAGGACAGGAATATATCAGGGAATTCAGTACGCGATCAGATGAAGGCGATAAATACCGTCCCGATGTAATCATCAACCTGCCGGATAACAAACACATCATCATCGACTCAAAAGTATCGCTCAATGCCTATAGTGAATTCGTGAATACGGAAGATGCAACCGAAAAAGACAAGTTCCTAAAGCTTCACCTGCTGTCGATCCACAACCACATCAAGCTATTGGGAGAGAAAGGATATCAGATGCTCGATGCATTCGATACACCTGACTATGTACTGCTTTTCATGCCGATTGAATCGGCTTTTAGCCTCGCCCTGCAAAACGATGCCGAACTTTTCAGTTATGCATGGGACCGGAATGTTGTGATCGTAAGTCCAACTACGTTGCTGGCTACATTGCGTACCATTGCATCCATATGGAAACATGAGAAACAGACACAGAATGCGATCGAAATTGCACGGCAGGGTGGATTACTTTATGATAAATTCGTTTCTTTCCTTGCCGATCTTGAAAAGGTCGGTAACCAACTCGACACAGTGAAGAAATCTTATGATGAAGCCCATAAAAAGCTCTCTTCAGGCAGCGGCAACCTTATCGGGAAAGTGGAGAAACTGAAGGAACTCGGAGCACGAACAGCAAAGAGCCTACCGAAAAATTTACTGGATAAAGCGGAGGAGAATGAAGAATGAAGAATGAAGTATGAGCTTACAATGAAAAGTCATTTTTTTTACCGCAAGACGTAAAAATAAATCTCTGTGAACCTCAATTTTACTCTGTGAATCTCTGTGTAATTCTTATTCCAGGATGAGGTTGTTACACAGAGATCCACAGAGAAGGCACAGAGGACCACAGAGATATAGATCACTGGTTTTAAAATTTAATGCCTTAGCGATGAAAAAAGTCCAAATTAAACATGTAAATAAAGAAAGCATGATACCTTGAAAAAAGAAAATTTTATATATGGTATTCGTCCGGTGATCGAAGCCCTGAAATCGGGAAAAGAGATTGAAAAGGTTTTAATCCGGAAAGGATTGAGGGGAGAAGGATTTCAGCAACTTCATTCGCTTATCAGAGAGATAGAAATCCCGATTCAATTCGTCCCTTTGGAAAAGCTAAACCGGATGACAAGGCAAAACCACCAGGGTGTCGTCGCCATGATCTCCGGGATCACTTACCAGAAAATTGAGACTATCCTGCCATCTGTCTATGAACAAGGCAAGGTGCCGCTGGTGCTGGTACTGGATCACATTACCGATGTGCGTAACCTGGGGGCAATCGCACGAACGGCTGAATGTTCCGGTGTTGATGCCATTCTCATTCCGGAAAAAGGGTCTGCACAGGTCAACCAGGATGCGATCAAGACCTCTGCCGGGGCCTTGTACAAAGTACCGGTATGCCGCTACCATTCTGCCAGGGAATCGGTCACGTTCCTGAAAAACAGCGGACTGAAAATCATTGCAGCCACCGAGAAAGCGAATTCGGATTATACCGATGCAGACATGACACAACCCCTTGCGCTGATCCTCGGCTCGGAAGAGAGTGGGATCTCTGCAGAACTTCTCGACATGGCTGATAATCTCATCCAGATCCCGGTCATGGGAGAGATCCAGTCCCTGAACGTCTCGGTGGCCGCGGGTATCATCCTTTACGAAATCCTGCGCCAGCGCAAACAATCCTGATCGCACATGAAGCAGGCGCTGAAATATACTCCCGAATTTATCCTTGGTTGTTATATCCTGCTCTTTCTTTTTTTCAAACATCCCGGCATTACCTGGGACCGTTCGATCAACAGCGACGGAAAAGGATATTACGCTTATCTGCCGGCAATTTTCATATACCATGATCTAACCTATAAATTCGTAGAGTCGTACGAGGCGAAATATTATCCTGACGACCGTTCGGTATTCAAGGAATTCCGATACCGGCAGGATGGAAAAACCACAAACAAATATTTTCCCGGGCTGGCAATATTGTGGTTGCCATTTTTCCTGATGGCACATCTTCTTAGTTTTTTCCTTGGGTTTCCGATGGATGGCTATTCCTTGCTTTATCAATATGCCATTTCGATAGCAGCCCTCTTTTATCTATGGTTGGGATGCAGGTTCCTGATGAAGCTGCTGGTAAAATCGGGGGCTTCTGTAAAGATTGCAGCTTTCATCACCCTTATCATCGCTTTGGGTACAAATATCATGTACTTTTCAATTGTTGAAAATTCCATGAGTCATGTGTATTCGTATTCGCTGATCACAATGTTCCTTTTCTACGTTTATCGGTATTTTCATGATAAAAAAGGAAAATATTTCATCCTCTCTGCTTTCCTCTTTGGGTTGATTGTGCTGGTAAGGCCGACAAACGGACTGATTCTTCTCCTTCTTCCGCTGATGGAATGGATTGCTGAACCGGGGATTCCTGCCTGTCCGGCAGGCAGGCGTAATCCGATATCTTCAATTCTCCATCCAGGATCCAGCATCCAGCATCTGGTAATCGGATCCTTTATTTTGATCTTCCTCCTCTCCCTTCAGCTGATCCTCTGGCATCATACCACCGGCCATTGGTTTGTATATCAGTACGGCGAGGAACGATTACATTTCCTTCATCCTCATTTTTTCAGCATTTTGTTCAGCTACAACCGGGGTTGGTTCGTCTATACGCCGGTTGCCCTTGTTTCGGTTTTTGGTTTCTGCCATCTTTGGAAAGAAAACAAATACATTTTTTACTGGACGCTTATCTTCTTTGTCCTGTTCATCTACGTAGCCTCCTGCTGGTGGGAGTGGTACTATGCCTCTAAATGCGGGCAGCGGATCTTCATCGATCTATACGCATTCGTTGCAATCCTGTTGTTCTTACTTTTTAAATTTTTTCAGAAGAGAAAGGTCATATGCTATTTTTTGACTTTTCTCCTGATTTTATTCACCGGCCTGAATATTTTTCAATGCTACCAGCATTCCTGCTTTATCTTTCCAGCTACCTATATTACCCGGGAGATTTACTGGGATTCATTTCCGCGGATCCATCCTGTAGCCAAGGTCTACATTTCACAAAAGGCTGTCCTTACACGCAAGTCATTTTTCACGGATATGGAAAAACCAGAAGGATGGGAAAACCTTTATACGCTAAGAGGACCTTTTGGATTTTCCGGAAAACACTGTTCCCTAATCACTCACAAACACCCTTACAGCGTGGGAAGATACGAAACCCTTGCTCCTCTGTTCACTACTCCTAACCGGATCATACAGATAAAGGCGATGGTCTGGTCTTCCGGGATGAAGTCGGGGTCGACCCTTGTCATGGAAGTCAATTCAGCGAACCGGAAACTGAGCTACAATGCATTATATCTTGAACCCTATGTTCAAGCTAATCAATGGACTCCTGTTGAGGCAGCATTTTATGTTCCACGCGATATCCCTGAGAACAGTATTGTCAAGATTTATTTTTTCAATAATACCGGAAGTGCTCCGTTGTTTATTGATGACCTGAAGATCGATTTCCTTTCATTGAAAGATGAGAAGCAATATACCCGGATGGAAGGTATCCATTCGGCAGTAATAAGATGAAAAGTAACATGTATATTATCCGGATCCAGGGACCGAAAAAGATCCCCGACTACATCCAGATCAGGGATGAGGACTTTACGCTGATCGCATATTTCCGGCTGAACAACCCGACCCGGGCGCTTACTCGATGTAACCTGCTGGATAAAATGGAAGAGATTCTCGCCTATGCGAAGCAGCTTCCTTACGGAGAAATGCGTAAACTGGAATTTTAATACAGCCTGTTCAGAAACTTTCCTTATTTTTGGCTGGCTAATCTGACCTTCATGGAGAGTAATGTCATCATCAAATACGATAAAGTTTCCATCTACCAGAACGAGAACCTGATCCTCGCCAATGTAAGCCTTGAGGTCGACAAGGGTGAATTTGTTTATCTCATTGGGAAAACCGGCAGCGGGAAAAGCAGTCTGTTAAAAACGATATATGCCGACCTGGAAGTCAAGAATGGAATTGCAACAGTTGCGGGGTTTGACCTGAGGGCTCTTCGCACGAAGGAGATTCCCTTTCTCCGGAGAAAACTGGGTATTGTTTTCCAGGATTTTCAGTTGCTGATGGACAGGACTGTTGCGGAGAATCTTTACTTTGTCATGCAGGCCACAGGATGGAAAAACAAGAAAGAGATGCAGCGTCGCATGCACGAAGTATTGGCTAAAGTAAACCTGGAAACCATGGGGAACAAGATGCCGCATAAACTTTCCGGGGGAGAACAGCAGCGGGTAGGCATCGCCAGGGCATTGGTCAACGATCCGGAGATCATCCTTGCCGATGAACCTACCGGAAACCTGGATCCCGAAACATCGGAAGGGATCATCGGGCTTCTTTTCGATATTTCCAAAACGGGTAGCGCGGTACTCATGGCTACTCATAACTATACTTTCTTTGAAAAGTTCCCGGCCAGGACCCTGCGATGCGGGGACGGGAACATCCGTGAATCCAATTAATCGCCAAGCGTAGCCACCATCACAGCTTTGATGGTATGCAGACGGTTCTCAGCTTCATCGAAAACGATGGAGGCGGGTGATTCAAAGACTTCTTCGGTTACTTCCATCCCACTGATTCCGTAACGTGCATAAATATCCTTCCCTACCTCTGTATCGGCGTTATGGAATGCAGGCAGGCAGTGCAGGAATTTCACTTTCGGGTTGCCGGTCTTTTCCATCAGGGCTTTGTTTACCTGGTAAGGGAGCATCTCGTGGATGCGTGCTTCCCAAAGGCTGGGCGCTTCACCCATGGAAACCCAGACATCGGTATAAAGAAAATTGACACCTTTAACGGCAGCGTCTACATCTTCCGTCACCAGGATCTTTGCGCCGGTTTCTTTGGCTATCTCTTTGCACTGGTTGATCAGTTCCTTTGAAGGCCAATATTTTTCCGGGGCGGCAGCACGGAAATCCATTCCCATTTTGGCAGCGCCCACCATTAATGAATTCCCCATGTTAAACCGGGCATCACCGCAATAGCAGAAAGCGATCTTGTTCAGCGGTTTATCCGAATGTTCCATCATTGTCAGCAAATCTGCCAGGATCTGTGTCGGATGAAATTCGTTGGTCAATCCGTTCCATACCGGCACGCCGGCATATTGTCCCAGTTCCTCCACGATCGATTGTCCGAAGCCGCGGTATTCGATGCCATCGTACATGCGTCCGAGCACGCGTGCAGTGTCTTTCATCGTTTCTTTTTTCCCTATATGGGATCCTTCCGGGCCAAGGTAGGTAACGTGGGCACCCTGGTCGAGTGCCGCCACCTCGAATGCACAACGGGTACGTGTAGAAGCTTTTTCGAAGATGAGGGCAATGTTCTTACCTTTTAGCCGCTGTTGTTCAGTTCCAGCGTACTTATCCTTTTTCAGATCGGCGGATAAGTCGAGTAAAAATTGTATTTCCTTTGGAGTGAAATCCAGTTCCTTTAAAAAATTTCTGTTTCTGAGGTTAAATGCCATAAAAATCGGGTATTGTTAATGTGGATAAATAAAGATTTATTGCATGTTTCAAATTAAGGGACGATGATGTTCAATGACAACGGATTTACTTTCATTTCCAACACTTTTCCCGTCTTTGAAGGATCGCCGTCGAGATGAATGGTTTTTCCTTTTTTCCGCGTGACGATTGCCTTCTTCGCCCGGATGATCTCGATATAATGCGTTTTGTGGAAGGTTTTGAAAAAGAGCATAGGGACGTAGAATGGAAGCAGCAACAATGGTATCCTGCGAACGATGCACACATCGATCAGACCATCGTCGAGCTTCGCATTAGGATCAAAGGATGTGTTGTTTCCAAACTGGTTTGAATTGGCAAATGTGATGGTTAACGCTCTGCGCTTGATGATTTTTCCATCGACTTCGAGAATGTATTTTTTAGGACGGTATTGAGGATATTCATTGGAAACGATCCTGAAATAAGTAAAAAAGCCCCTTTTGGATGCGTCTGCAAATTTTTTCGCTACAAAAGCATCATATCCGACACCGGCAATACTTAAAAAAACCTGGTCGTTTATTGTCGCAGTATCAATCTTCCGGATTTTACAACGATTAATGACCCCGATGGCTTTATCGAAACGGAAGGGTATCTTTAGGTGACGTGCCAAACCGTTTCCCGAACCTGTTGGGATAATCCCCAATGCTGTGTCGGAACCTACCAAAGCCTGCCCAATTTCATTCACTGTGCCGTCGCCTCCGATTGCAACCACCACATCCACCCCTGACGCTACAGCTTCTTTGGCAAGCTCGGTACCATGACCCGGCCCTTTTGTAAATTTCACCTGGTAATCATAGGAAGAGGTATCCGTATTGTCCTTGATCAATTCCTCAATATTCTTTTTTTTCCCGATGCCGGAGATGGGATTGATGATAAATAGGATGACTTTTTTCCGATGCTGTTCTTCCATAAGAGATCATTCTGTGGTTAGTCGGTTCTCGATCAGCCTGTTGTTATATTGTTGAAGATAAGCCTTAAGAAAATCTTCCAAACTTTTCATTACCGGCAGATTTTTCCCTGCCAGGTTGGTCTTTTGCAGACTATCCTTCCGGAGATTGAAAAGAGTTGTCGTTTTTACCCCGTTGAATTCGAGCAGGTATCCATCTTTTACCATACCGTAGATTCCGGAAATGTAATGAACCGAAAAATGCGGTGGCATGGTATCAAAAACACTGTTGCCAAAGGCGATGTAATCCCTGTTAAAGTTCAGGTAATCGAGTACCGAAGGCATGATATCGGTTTGCGAGGCGATCTCCCCGCTTTTTCCATCCAACTTTTCATCCGGCCTGAAAAAGAGGATCGGGATCGCATATTGGCCGGCATCTGTTTGGTAATAGGGATAGTAACCTTCTGAAGTGTGATCGGCAGTGATCACAAAAAGGGTATTCTTGTACCAGGGCATTTTTTTTGCAGATTCAAAGAACTTGCTTAATGAATAATCTGCATACATGATGCTTTCCTGGATGGGTAATTTTCCTTTACGGAATTTATGGGCATATTTCTTTGGCACATGATAAGGATGATGAGAAGAAAGCGAAAAGAAAGCAACCATGAATGGCTGTGGAAGATGATCCATCGTCCTTTTTGTGTATTGAAAGAACTCCTCATCCCGGATGCCCCATTTTCCATCATAATCAGCTTCATTATGATATTCAGTCCTTCCATAATAATGATCAAACCCGGTCATTTTGGTGTAAGAATCAAATCCCATAGTACCATTTGTGCCTCCGTGAAAAAATGCCGAGACATAACCTTTCTGCTTCAGCAGGTCGGCCAGGCTGTGAATTTTATCAGTGGAATAATTAGATTGGATGAAGGATTCGTTCATCAGCGAAGGAATGCCGGAAAGAACCGCCGGGATACCCTGGATGGATGTCTTCCCATTGGCAAAGCCGTTCAGCAGCAGACTGTGCCGGGCCAGTGAATCCAGAAATGGTGTAAATCCCTTGTATGTGGCATCTTCAAGGTTCCTGTTCAGGGAACCGATATGTTCCCTTGAAAAACTTTCCAATATTATGATCATGACATTCAGGTTCCTGAAATGATCAGCATGCGGTTTATGAACAGGGGTGAATGTTTTTTCCAGCTGATCATCATTTGGATAGAACAACAGGGTTTGAAGCGATTCATGCCCAACGGTACGGGCAATGGAGAAGGGTGTGTTTAAGAGCAGGGGAATATTCTTGGCCGTAGTATAATTTCCTGCCGTGATGATGCCGATTGGGCGAAGCTGTGTACCTCCCCGTATCCCTATAACGGTGATACAGGCAACCACCAGGAAGAAGAAAGAATTGACCAACAGGTACTGAAATGATTTTCCTTTGGATTTACCATGTGGAGTAACCACTGAAAACCTGGAAGCGAAAAAGACCAGCAACAGTGAAAGCAAGCCCCATACCAGGGGAACATACCAGAAATCATGGATGAACTGGGGAACCAACTTATCAAAATCCCCTCCCACAGAAAGGTAGGAGAAAATATCGGCTGTCATCCGTTTCAATGTAAATCGGAAGTATATTAGGTCGATGAAATTCAACATTAGTCCTACAATATTCACAAGGTAAAAGAAGGTATTGACAAAAACCTGGTAAACCGTATGGAACCTGAACTTAAAGGGGATACTGTTAAAAAAGATAACAGGAAAATTTATAATGAGGATCGCCGAAATATCAAAACGCAAACCAACGAAAAAGATCCTCATCACCTCGCCTAAACCGAGGTTGGAAAAATAGTTCAGATTGAAGAGATAGAAGCAGATCCTGGAGAGAAAAAAGATGATCAATACAACCAGTAATCTGAATAAGGTGACCAGTAAAATGTTTCCCTTGTAAATTCTAAACCTCTTCTTTGACCTTCGAGCCATTGCCCTGTCTTTGAAAATACATGCAAATTTAAGGTTCAGCATCGACATTACCATAAAAGTTGATAAAATGTTTTCTGGATGCAGGTTGCTTGATGCTGGATACTGGATGCTGGATGCTGGATGCTGGATGCTGGATGCTGGATGCTGGATGCTGGATGCTGGATGCTGGATGCTGGATGCTGGATGCTGGATGCTGGATGCTGGATGTGTGGGTTTAGAGATTAGGGGAACTCGAACGTTCTTTCCAACATTACAAACTTTACAAACTTTACAAACTTTATCGTATTACTTTTTAAAGTTGGGACGATAAAGCAAATAAAAACCATGAACTATGAAGATCTTGAAATTTGGAAAATTGCAAACGAAATGGTTTTGCAAATCCATCAACTAACTATCAACGATATTCCAAAATTTGAAATGTTTGAAACTGGTAGTCAAATCCGGAGATCAATAAAATCAGTAAAATCAAATATTGTTGAGGGATATGGAAGACGAAAATACAAACATGAATTTATCAGGTTTCTTGTCATATCAATCGCTTCAAATGACGAAACCATAGATCATTTGAAAACGCTTTATCAGACTAAATCTTTGACTGATACTGTAAAATATAAAGATCTTCTGAAAAGATTAGAGGAATTAGGAAGGAAATTAAATCGGTTCATCTCTGCAGTAGACAAAGGTCATCGAAGTTGAAATAATAGAAAACATATTTTTATCCAGGATCCAGCATCCAGCATCATTCAGCAAATTTTTCCTAATTTTGCCCTCTACCAAGATAACAACCATGGGAGAGATCATTACAACAGGAAACAAAGGCAGGACAGTCCGGTCGGATTGCTTTGTCGCACTTGAGCTGAAGGATAGCGGGGGACTGGAGATCCTGCTGGAAAGCAAGGTGAATGTCATGTACGGTAATGCGAACCGGAAACTGGCGAAAGAGGTGTTGAACTTTTTCGGAATTCGACATGCTTCCCTGAAGATCGAGGATTCGGGGGCACTGCCATTGGTTCTGACAGCCAGGATCGAAGCCGCCATTAAAAAGCTGGTGTCTTCCGACAAGGAATTTCTTCCGGAACTGCTGCCGGAAAACCAGTACAACACAACAAATGATCGCAACCGCTTCTCCCGCCTTTACCTGCCGGGCAATTTGCCAAGCCTTATGATCAATGCCGGTATCCATCGCCCGGATGGGATCATCCTCGACCTTGAGGATGCTGTTGCGCCGGATAAAAAAGACGAAGCCCGTTACCTTGTCAGGAATGCCCTTCGCGGTATCGATTTTTACGGAGCCGAGCGGATGGTACGGATCAACCAGGGAGAACGAGGTCTTGATGATCTTGAATGGGTCATTCCGCATCATGTCAACTTGATCCTTTTACCGAAATGCGAGAAACCTGAACAGGTCAGGGATATCAACAAACGGATTGATGCGATCCGGAAAAAAACAAAACAAAAGAACCCGGTGTGGATCATGCCGATCATCGAAAGTGCGCTCGGTGTTATCAATGCATATGCAATAGCAAGCGCAGCTGAGAATGTGGTTGCAATAGCCATCGGGCTTGAAGATTATACGGCTGACCTAGGTACCCGGAGGACAAAGGAAGGAACAGAATCCTTACTCGCACGAAGC
The DNA here is from genome assembly GCA_049516815.1 of Bacteroidales bacterium. GTDB lineage: Bacteria > Bacteroidota > Bacteroidia > Bacteroidales > FEN-979 > FEN-979. The sequence goes on from JBEKST010000007.1 coordinate 11,012, forward strand.
ATGGTAGTGAATGCTGCCAGGGCAGCAAGGATTCAACCCATTGATTCCGTTTTTTCGGATGTAGGAAACATGGAAGGACTGAAACTGAATGTTCTCATGTCAAAAGCACTGGGTTTCGATGGAATGGGATGTATCCATCCTCGACAGATAAAGGTGATCCATGAAAATTTTACACCTACAGCCGATGAGATTGATAATGCAAAGAAGATTGTGGCTGCCTTTCACAAAGCAAAAGAGCAGGGACTTGGCGTGGTTGCGCTCGGAACCAAAATGATAGATCAACCGGTTGTAAAGAGAGCCCTGAATACGATCAATTTAGCTGTTAAGATGGGAAAACTGAAAGAAAACTGGAGGGAAACGTATGAGCAAGTATGATAAACTCGTAACCAATGCCGCCGGGCGTGTTGTCCCGACCATCATTAACGGGAAGCCCGCAATTCCATATATGGGGATAGGGAAGTTCAAGCCCACAGGAAGAAAAGCGGCTCCCCTGATTGCAACCTGTGCAGATTACCCAGATGACGGCAATAAGGTGGTTGAAAGCCTCAAAGATGCTCTGATCCGTTCAGGGTTGAAGGATGGGATGACTATTTCCACCCATCATCACTTCAGGGATGGAGATCTTGTATCCAACCAGATATTTGATATTGCAAAAGAAATGGGCGTTAAAGACCTCTTGTGGTTCCCTTCCGCCTCATTTCCCTGCCATGAACCGCTCACGAAGTATCTTGAAGATGGAACAATCCATCACATTGAAGGCAGTATGAATGGGGCATTGGGAAGATTTACCTCCCTTGGGAAAATGAAAGGACTGGGTGTGCTCCGGTCGCATGGCGGACGTTATCAGGCTGTTCAGGACGGTGAGGTGCATATTGATATAGCGGTGATTGCAGCCCCTACCTCCGATCCGTTCGGAAATTCAAATGGAGTGAATGGCCCGGCTGCCTGTGGTTTGCTGGGTTTTGCCCTAGCCGATAGTCAGTATGCCGACAAAGTGATCGTAGTGACAGACAACCTGGTTCCCTTTCCTTGCATCCCCTGGCAGATAAATGGTAATCTTGTGGATTATGTAGTGGTGATGGATAAAGTCGGAATTCCCGAAAAGATCGTCAGCGGAACCACAGAAGTAACAAAGAGCCCTGATCGTTTGCTCCTGGCTGAGTGGACCGCACAATTTTGTGATGAAGCGGGAATTCTCCACGACGGCTTCTCTTTCCAGGCCGGGGCAGGCGGCACGTCCTTGTCCATAGGCATCTATTTTGCGGAACTTCTTCGCGAACGCGGATGGAAAGCACGATTCGCACGTGGAGGAAGCAATAAATTCCTCGTGAAGATGCTGGAAGAAGGACTTACTGAGTACATCCTCGACGGACAGACTTTCGACCTCGAAGGGGTTCGCTCCATGCGTGAAAACCCGCATCATGTGAACACGAGTCCATTCACTTCCTACAATTATCATGGGAAAGGAAACTTTGCTTCCCTCGTGGATGTGACTATCCTCGGCGCTACGGAAGTGGATGTGAACTTCAATGCCAATGTGGTCACCCATTCCGATGGATATTTACTTCATGGTATCGGAGGATGGCAGAATTGCCTTTTCGCAAAATGCACTATTCTTCCCATCCCCCTGTTCCGCGACCGGATCCCTGTGATCGTCGATGAAGTGACCACGTTGTGCGGGCCCGGCGAACTGATCAATGTTATCGTTACCGAACGCGGGATTGCTATTAATCCGTTACGAACAGACCTCATCGAAAAGATGAAAAACTCTGCATTGCCTATCAAGACGATTCAGGAACTGAAAACGGAAGCAGAAAAGATCTGCGGTGTTCCGGAAAAACCAAAATTCAGCGACGAGATTGTTGCCGTTGTAAAATGGGTGGACGGGACTGTCATTGACTCTATCAGAAGAGTGATCGATTAAATTGCTCCGGATTGACCATACACCAAATACTCCTGAAATACTGGGGTTATTCTTCTTTCAGACCATTGCAGGAAGAGATCATCCAGTCAGTCCTTGATGGCAGGGACACATTGGCGCTTTTACCCACTGGTGGCGGCAAATCCATTACTTTCCAGGTCCCTGCAATGGCCAACGAAGGATTGTGCCTGGTCATCACGCCCCTGATCTCCCTCATGCAGGACCAGGTAGCGAATCTGAAGAAAAAAGGGATCAGGGCTACAGCCATCCATTCCGGCATGTATCCAGCTGAAATTGAAACAGCCCTTAACAACTGCCGGTATGGAGATAATAAACTGCTTTATGTTTCACCGGAACGGCTGACGACCGATAAAATGCGGGATGCCCTGAAGCGGATTAAAGTCAATCTGATCGCCGTGGATGAATCCCATTGTATTTCACAATGGGGCTACGATTTCCGCCCGCCTTATCTCAGGATCGCCGAGATACGGGAATACCTTCCTTCCATTCCGGTTCTTGCCCTCACAGCAACGGCGACACGGGAAGTGATCATTGATATTCAAAACAAACTTCACTTTCGTAAACCCAATGTCTTCAGGAAAAGCTTTGAGCGAAAAAATATTACTTATTTTGTCTTTAAGGAAGAAGACAAACACAGGAGAATCCTGAATATTATTAAAAAGATGAAAGGAACCGGGATCATTTATGTGAGGAACCGGCGACAAACAAAGGAAATTGCAGAATACCTCACGAAGCAGGGAATCCCTTCCACATGGTATCATGCAGGGCTGGATCCGAAAGAACGGGAAAAAAGCCAGCAGGCCTGGATGAAAGAGACGAAACAGGTCATCGTTGCCACGAATGCATTCGGAATGGGGATCGACAAACCCAATGTTCGTTTTGTCATCCATGTGGATCTGCCTGATTGCATCGAAGCCTATTTCCAGGAAGCCGGGCGGGCCGGACGTGATGAGAAACCCTCTGTTGCAGTCCTGCTCTATGAACAGGCTGATATCCTGGAGGCCAGGAAAAACCTGGAAGCCACCTATCCTGAACTTCAGAAGATAAAAGACATCTACCAGGCCTTGGGCAACTACCTGAAGATACCGTATGGAAACGGAAAAGATTATATGGCAGAATTCAACCTTGGTGATTTCAGCGAGAACTACAACTTCCCTCCCATTATCGTTTATAATGCACTGAAATTCCTTGAAAAAGAAGGATTCCTACTATTGAGTGAAGCCGTTCATACCCCATCACGTATCTTCATAAAAACAGACAAAGAATCCCTCTACCGGTTCCAGGTAGAAAATGCGTTCTTTGATCCGTTCATAAAAACTCTCCTGCGTTCCTATAGCGGGATCTTTTCCGAATTCTCTCCCATCCGGGAAGAAGACCTTGCAAAACGCACCAACCTTACTACCGACAAGGTTATTGAGTTTCTTGTAAAACTGTCAAAACTTCAGGTTATCGATTATGTTCCTCGAACGGATAATCCCCAGATCGTATTCACCGAAAACCGCATTGAAAGCAAGGATCTTACCTTATCGCCGGAATATTACAAAGACCGTTTAAGGGATGCGGAGAAGAGGATTGATGCCATGATCCATTATGCCGAATCCACGCATAAATGCAGAAGTCAGGCTTTACTGGAGTATTTTGGGGAACCCGATGCCCGCCGTTGTGGAAAATGTGATGTCTGCATCCAGCGCAACAAGATCGAACTCACCGACCTTGATTTCAATTCCATCCTGAAAGAAATCAAACCTCTTCTGAAAACAAAACCCTGTTCCCTGGACGAATTGGTCTCCATGGTGAGATCTGTGAGCGAAGACAAAGTCATCCGTGCTATTCAATGGCTGCTCGACAATGACAAAATAGTTATGAACCGTGAGCGGCAATACTTCTGGAAATCCTGAGCAGTTAACTTCATCACTTTGTCACTCTGTTACTCTTTGACTTTATGAGTTCTCAAAAGAAATTATTACTTTTGGGCTTTGAGGATTGATCAAAGCCATTTTTTTATTACACTATAATCTGAATTCTATGGCAAACCAGGAAGTCAATGAAGAAAACCTCTCCCATGAGGAAATTAAATACCGTTACTATATCCAGAGAGGACTTGATTTTACAAAAATAGAACTGTTCCGGTCGGCAAGAGAACATTATAAGCAAGCGTTGAACTACAAACCTGGTGATCCTTTTGTGCTGGAAAGAATTGACGCCTGCAACCAGCAGATCAGGAAGGACAGAACCAAAGTACTCATTATCGTTCCACTGGTGCTGGGTTTGATTGCTGCCGTGATCGCATTGAACGTATAAAGTTCATAAAGTTATAAAGTTCATAAAGTTTGTAAAGCTTGGAAAGTTTCAAAGTAACATTGTTACATACTGTATAAAATTTAAATGCTATTTAACACGTAAAACTTAACACTTAACACTTAAAACTTAAAACAAGACATCTCTGCTTCCCCCTTTGTATGAACATTAATAAGTGGCTTACTATTTCAATCTATGCCCTAAGTTTCATTCTGAACCTTATATTACTATTTGCTTTATTCTCCAGACTGGACCTGAACGATCTCAAGCTCTATTTCAATTCTGACGCTCTTTACCTTCCATCCTTATACCGGGACTTGTTCATTGATCATAACAGTCTTAAAGGCTGGCATCTCAATCCGTCACCCAATTTCTTTCCTGACATGGCGATTTATTTCTTCTTCATGTTCATTTCAGGGAACCTCATTGTTTCCTCCTTTCTCTTTAGCATCATTCAGTACATAGTGATCCTGTTGTCAATCCCTTATCTTTTCAGGATCCTGATTCCTCAGATTTCCCGGTTATTTATTGCCCTGTCAGTCCTGCTTATGACATTGTTTTTTTTCGTAACATTCTTTTCACATGATTTTAGCTTTACCTTTTACACCCTGAGTAACGCTTATCATACCGGCATTTTCACCGTGGGACTGATCTGTATCATCCTTACTCTGAAATATTTGAACAACCCATCTAAAACCAAGCTCGTTTTGCTCTTTTTCATTTGCTTTTTCTCAGTCCTCTCCGACCGCCTGTTCATCGTGCTTTATTCAATTCCGGTATGCACAATCGTGATCTTTCTGATGAAACGGCAGTATGTCCGGGAGGTCTACCGGCTTCTCCTGGTGAATGTTGTTGCACTGATCGCGAGTATGGCAGCATTCAAGTTCATTGATTCATCCCACTATGTATTCATAGATCAGGCTAACAGTTTCATGAATTTCGCAAACATCGGAGCGTCGTTCAAAATGCTTTTCAGACAGCTTGACGAATATCTCCTTGGTATTAATTTTAAAAGTCTTATTATCCTGCTGAGTCTTGTTTCATTCACAGGAACGGTCATCCTCTTTTTCAGGAAGACGGGGAAACAGGCGAAATATCTTTTCCTCAGATTTTATTGCCTCTTCTCAATAACTTATACACTGGTTGTCCTATTCATGCCTGTTCTGGTCGGGAATTATACGGGTTACGATACCATCCGCTACAACATCTATGTTTTTTACCTGTTGGTCATCAATACAGGTATTGTTGCGGCAGCCCTCTTAAATGGCCGGATGATGAAGCGTTCTGTAAGAATGACTTTAACCTTGATAACGGTACTCTTTTCATTAGCCGTGACGTGTATCATTGTCAGTGAGTTTTCAGGGAAAGGGTTAAAACAATTCTTCAACTATTATCCGAAGATTGTCAGATGCGTTGATGATGCAGCTCAAAAAGATAAGCTTTTTTACGGTGTTGGCGGATACTGGGATGCAAAGTACATTACCCTCTTTTCAAAAAAAGGAGTTCACATTTATCCTGTATATGATGATCTTACTCCATGTAACCATGTCACCAATGAGAATTGGTACACGGACCAGCGTGCTATTTTCAATTTCATTATCCAGAATCATGTCGCCGACAGCCTCAAATACAGGTCGAGGCTGAGCCTGGATGGGGAACGGCTTAATTCAGGAGAAGCGCAACTGATCAAAGTTCCTCCCTTCAGGTATGAGGTGAACGGTTACCAAATAGTATGGGTAAAATAGGATAGTTATAACTGTCTATGGATACAATTTACTCTTCTGTTTTCGCCCGTTTTTATGACCTGATCTATTCAAAGGTCCGGTCGGATGTGGATACTGCCTTTTTCCTGAAAAAGATGAAGGAAGCCCGGGGTGCAGTCCTTGAAGTCGGCGTTGGCACCGGAAGATTTTTCCTGGAAGCGTTGAAAGAAGGCACAAATGTGTACGGGATTGATATCAGTCCTGCCATGCTGGAAATTCTGAAAAACAGGATCAACAAGAAAAATTATTATAGGGTCAGCCAACAGGATATCCGGAATTTCGATATCGGTTTTCCACTCTGCCTGGTGGTTGCACCTTTCAGGGTATTTATGCACCTCATTGAAACAGCCGATCAGCTCATCGCATTGAATCACATTTATGATCATCTAGTTGACGGAGGTAGATTCATCTTTGATCTATACATTCCTGATCCCGGGCTTCTTGCCTCCGGTATGAATGAGGTCATGGATTTTGAAGGCGAATATGAGCCGGGAAATGTCGTCAGGAGGTTTGTCACATCGCATAGCGACCTTGTAACCCAAGTAAATCATCTATCTATGCGCTTCGATTGGAATGAAGGAGAGAAAACCTTTTCTGAAACATGGAACTCTCAACTGCGGTTCTTTTTCCGGTTTGAACTTGAATATCTTCTCCAAAAATCGAAATTCAAAACCTATTCAATTTTCGGCGATTACCAGGAAAACCCCTTATCCGGTGATTCCAGGGATTTTGTGGTTGTCTGCAGAAAGTAGTTTGTAAAGTTTATAAAGTTTACAAAGTTCATAAAGGCAAGGAGTCAAAGAGTTTTCGTTTCCCGGTACCACACCCACACATCCAGGATCAAGCATCCAGCATCCAATTCCACTTAGCTGTTTTCTGATAACCTCTGCAGTTAATATTTTTTTTCTCTCATTTTCCGGTTGAATTTTTAATTTTGATGTTTAATTCATTATTCTAATCTGAATATTCTGATTCATGAAAAATAAACCTGCACTTTCTTTCTGGCAGATCTGGAACATGAGTTTTGGATTCCTGGGCATTCAGTTTGGATGGGGACTACAAATGGCGAATATGAGCGCCATTTACTCGTACCTTGGTGCGAAACCCAGTCAAATTGCGTTACTGTGGCTTGCCGCCCCTGTCACCGGAGTTCTTATTCAGCCCCTGATAGGTCAGGCTAGCGACAGGACCTGGACACGCCTGGGACGCCGGCGGCCATACATCCTGGCCGGAGCTATTCTTGCCTCACTTGCTTTGATCTTCATGCCTAATTCACCGACATTCTGGATAGCCGCCGGGTTACTTTGGGTACTTGATGGAACTATCAATGCAAGCATGCAACCTTTCAGAGCCATGGTGGCCGACAACCTCCCGGAAGAACAGAATTCACAGGGTTTTGCAATTCAATCCCTTTTTATCGGGCTCGGAGGAACGGTGGCCTCTGCATTACCATGGATGATGACAAACTGGTTTGGTCTTGCCTCCGAAGGGGCAGGAAAGGGACATATTCCACTTTCAGTCACCCTATCATTTTACGTTGGAGCCGTAGCATTTCTTGGCGCTGTTCTCTGGACGGTCTTCTCCACCAAAGAAATTCCTCCCGAAGAGACAGAACTTGCCTCTTTACGAGCCAGGAAATTTGATTGGACGCTGGGATTGGGAGAAATTTTAAGTCTTTTTGGTCATTTACCGCGCCGAATGTGGGAATTGGGACTAGTCCAGTTTTTTACATGGATCGGGATGTTCTGTTTGTGGGTGTATTTCTCACCCTCTATTGCCAGCGGAGTTTTCCATGCACAGGCTGGTTCCGTGGAAATGGAAGCCTCAGGCGCATGGGCGGGTTTTTGTTTCGCCATGTATAATGCCGTATGTTTCGTATTTTCCTTTGTCCTGATTCGGGTAACCAAATATACCGGACCAAAATTAATGCACTCACTCTGCCTGGGTATCGGAGCCATTGGTTTATTAACTATCCCATTTATGACTGACAAATATGGTCTTCTTTTCTCTATGACCGGCATTGGAATTGCCTGGTCAAGTATTCTATCCATGCCTTATGCCATGCTTACACCTTCACTGCCCAAAGAAAAAATAGGGGTGATGATGGGAATGTTTAATCTATTTATTGTTTTCCCCCAGGTCATTGCTTCAAGTTTACTTGGGAAAGTCATTGAAATATTCTTTGATAACAAGCCCATGAACGCCATGATAATTGGTGGAATTTGTTTTGCAATTGCTTCTGTAACTACCATTTTTGTAGTTACCTACAAAAAAAATACGGTCAATGATAAATTCATCGACGTAGCATCTGGACATTAGAGAATGCAGAATGCAAGAATGCATGAATGCAGCTTGCCTGCTGAAGGCAGGGAATGTCGGAAGCAAACTGGGAAACAAAAATACTTAAAACTTAACACTTAAAACTTAACAATAAAGTAATGAATACTGAACGATCAAGTGGCATTTTACTTCACCCGACTTCCCTGCCAGGGAAATATGGGATCGGGACACTCGGAAAAGAAGCATTGCATTTTATCGATTTTCTTGTGAAATCGAAACAAAAACTCTGGCAAATCCTGCCACTCGGTCCGACCGGATTTGCCGATTCGCCTTACCAATGCTTTTCATCTTCAGCCGGTAATCCTTTGCTGATAGACATTGATATCCTCGTCAAAGAAGGCTTGCTGGATAAGAAAGACCTGGCCAGTCTGGACACTTTCGACAATGGTCCTGTTGATTATGGAAAGGTGATCAGGAGTAAATATCCTCTCCTGAAAAAAGCCATGGAGGTATTCAGGAAAAATGCAGGAAAGGAACACAAGAAAGACTTCCAGGAATTTACGGTTACAAATAAAAATTGGCTGGAGGATTATGCACTTTTCATGTCGTTGAAAGAACATTTTAAGCAAAAACCCTGGTATCAGTGGGAAAAGCCACTGAAAATGCGGAAAGAAACCGCGCTCAAACCATTCTATACCCTTTTATCTGATCAAATCGAATTTCAAAAATTCATACAATACCTGTTTTTCCGGCAATGGTTGGCTATAAAGGATTATGCACATCAGAAAAACATCCGGATCATAGGCGACATCCCACTTTATGTTGCCCTTGATAGTGTGGATGCCTGGGCTAACACAGATCTGTTCCAGTTCGATAAGGAAAAGAATCCAATTGCTGTCGGGGGAGTTCCTCCCGACTACTTCAGTGCAACAGGTCAGTTGTGGGGAAATCCGTTGTTCCGCTGGGATGCGCTGCAGAAAGATCATTACCGTTGGTGGATCGAGCGGATCAAATCGAACCTGGTACTTTATGATATCATCCGGATAGATCATTTCCGGGGTTTTGCAGCTTACTGGGCTGTTCCCTATGGTGAGAAGACTGCCGTTAACGGGAAATGGATCCCTTGCCCGGGAAAAGAACTGTTCGAATACATCAGGAAGGAATTTGACGAGATGCCTATCATTGCCGAAGATCTCGGGGTAATCACCGATGATGTGGAAGAATTAAGGGATTCATTTGGATTACCGGGGATGAAGATTCTCCAGTTCGCTTTTGATTCAAGTGAAGAGAACGATTACATCCCGTATAATTTCACAAAAAATTGTATCGTTTATACCGGCACGCATGACAATGATACCGTAAAAGGCTGGTTCGAAAAGGCGAAACCGGAAGACCGGAAATATGTGCTTGATTACATGGATTCTTCGGGAAAAGATATCTGTACAGATTTCCTGCGGCTTGCATGGGCATCGGTTGCAAATACAGCCATCGTCCCGATGCAGGATCTCCTCTGCCTTGGCAATGAAGCCCGTATGAACCTGCCGGGAACCACCGTCAACAATTGGATGTGGCGGGCGAAAAGCAATGATTTCACGACTGAGCTGGCACAGAAGCTGGCGAAACTAACGGTCCTTTATGGGCGAACACCCAAAGTAAAATGATTTTTAAGACATTCCAATGCAAAAGACAATCTTCCTGATCTTCCTTTATTTTGTCACTTCCTGGCCTTCTTTCAGCCAGGAAATAACGCTTAAACGGGTTGAGCCACCTTTTTGGTGGACAGGATTTAAAAATCCCGAACTGCAGGTGATGGTCTATGGCGAGAACATCGGTAAAACTGATCCGGTGATAGTTGCACCGGGTATCGAACTCAAACTCGTACATGTGATGGATAACCCGAATTATCTTTTCCTGGATATCATCATCTCCAAAAATGCAGAACCTGGTTTTTTTCCTATTGCCTTTTACAAGGATGGGAAAAAAGTCACGGAATATAAATTCGAACTCAGGGGAAGGGAGGAAGGATCATCGGCAAGGAAAAGCTTTGACGCATCGGATGTGATCTACCTGATCATGCCGGACCGTTTTTCCAATGGCGATTCCACAAATGATAATCAGACGGGATTCCTGGAAAAAACCGACCGGTCGAATCCGAATGGAAGGCATGGAGGCGATATCAAAGGCATCCTGAGCCACCTCAATTATATTAAAGACCTCGGTGCAACGGCAATCTGGATCACTCCATTGCTGGAAAACAATATGGTGAAATATTCCTATCATGGTTATTCCATCACCGATTATTATAAAACAGATCCCCGGTTTGGCAGCAACGAGGATTACGTGATGCTTTCCTATTATATTCATCAGAATGGGATGAAGTTGATCATGGATATGGTTTTCAACCATTGCGGATCACAACACTGGTGGATGACCGATCCTCCGGCAAAGGACTGGTTCAACAACTGGCCGGAATTTACGCGCACCTCCTATCGTTCCAGTACTGTGACCGATCCTTACCGGTCGCAATTTGACAGCGCCCGATTTGTAAAAGGATGGTTTGATGTTACTATGCCCGATCTTAACCAGCATAATCCATTTGTTGCCCGATACCTCATCCAAAACAGCATCTGGTGGATCGAATTCGCTGGGCTTGACGGTATCCGGCAGGACACCTATCCATACAGTTTCAAAGACTTCATGTCGGAATGGGACAAGGAAGTGCTGACAGAATATCCAAATTTCAATATCGTTGGTGAATGCTGGAGCGCTTATCCTGATGGCATTGCTTACTGGCAGAAGGATGCTTTGAACAAAGATCATTTTAATACAAACCTTCCTTCCGTTTTTGATTTTGCAATGTATGATGCACTGAAGATGGCATTTAATGAGAAAGATAGCTGGAATACCGGGATCTTGAGACTTTATGAGATCCTCTCCCGTGATTTCAACTATCCTGATCCGTCACATATTGTCGTATTTGCCGATAGTCATGATGCCGATCGTTACCTTTCCACGCAGGGGCAGGATGTCAGGAAACTGAAAATGGCTATGGCTTTTATCCTTACTACACGCGGAATTCCGTTGGTTTATTATGGAACGGAAGTTCTCCTTACAACCGAAAAAGATAAAAATGGTGATGGTTACAAACGCGGGGATTTCCCTGGCGGATGGATAAATGACAGCATCAATGGATTTACTAAAAAAAACCTGTCACCTTCACAGCTGGAGATGACTCAGTACCTTAAGCGTTTACTGGATTGGAGAAAGGACAAAGAGGTAATACATACCGGCAAAT
>JBEKST010000008.1:0-21996 GCA_049516815.1 Bacteroidales bacterium
GAGGCTCCGAAATTCATTCTGAAGTTTGTCTTTTTCTTTGATCGGGATATGGCCGATCTCGGTCCATTCACGCTGGAAATTTTTAAGGACATTAAGGTTTTCATTCTTGTTGGCCCCGAATTGAGACTCCTTCAGCCGCCTGATGAGATCGATCTTTTTATTCAGGTTTTCCGCTTCATTGGATTGCAGATTTGAGAAATAAAAAGATTTTGCATTGAAGAACTCATCGCAGGCAGCCCTGAACCGTTTCCATATTTTATCCGAGTATTTCTTTGGAACGGGGCCCAGGGATTTCCATTCGTTCTGCAGGCGAATCAGGTCATTGGAGGTTTTCTTCCAGTCAGTACTGGCCTTTAGTGATTCGGCTTGCATGCAAAGTTCCACCTTCAGGTTGTAATTATGAACCTGTTGGTCTTTGAGCTTATCGAAAAAATCTTTTTTATTGGCAAAGAAGGCATCCAGCGACGATTTGAAACGGTTCCAGATTTCAGTATTGGTTTTCTGGGGAACGGGTCCGATACTCTTCCAGATCTTCAGGAGCTCATTTACCTTGTTGGTGCTGGTTTGCCATTCTTTCACCGTTTCGTTCCGGAGGGTAAGGATCTCTTCGGCCTGCTCACAAAGAGCGGTTTTAGTCTCAAGATTCTTCTGTTGTTCCTCTTCTACCTTTGAGTAGTGCTCACGCCGGCGTTCATTGATCTTATCGGTGGTATTCTTGAAGCGTTCCCAGATCTCATCTTTTTTGTCGAGTGGCACCGGTCCGATATCCTTCCATTCTTCATGATATTTCTGAAGTTTCTTGAAGGTTTTCAGGATAGAGGTTTCGAGAAGCAGTTCTTCTGTTTTCTCGCAAATAGCGATCTTGGCTTCCAAGTTCTTTTTCAGGTCCAGGTCTTTCAGTTCTTTGTTCAGCTTGACCTTATCAAAGAATTTCTCAACCAGGAAATGATAGTTCTGCCATAGGTTGTTGATCTCTGTACGAGGAACCATCCCGATCTCTTTCCAACGGTCCTGTAAGTTTTTAAACTCATCATAGGTTTTCTTGAGCGTCTCTTCCGAACTGACCAAAACCCTCAGTTCTTCGAGGATCTGGTTCTTCTTTTTCAGGTTCAGGAGCTTGATTTTTTCCTGTTCTTCGTTGAACCGGGCCTTATTGGCTTTATATATATTGAAGAATTCGTTGAACCGGGTTTCCAGGGAATCCTCCATGGCGGAAGTCACTTCCTTATGACCTTCCCCGGCTGCGAATTTCTCGTATTGCTGTAAATTTTCTTCTTTCTTTTTCTTCAGGAAGGCAACTTTGATCAGGGCAATCCTGGTTTTAATTGTATTTAGGTCAGGTTCATTTACGGCTTTTTCCAGCTCGCTGACCAGTTGTTCCCGTGAAAATGTATTGAAGTCTTCTTCCTGGTCGCTGGTTTCATGCTCGGCCATTTCTTCCGGAAGTTCTTCATCCGCATGTTCTTCCTTTAGTTCCGGGAGTTCTTCCACAGGGTTATTCTCTTTCGAAGTCACATCTTCGGTGTGTTCCTCCTTTATTTCAGGGAGAATCTCCGGGAATTCTTCAACGGGGCTATTTTCTTCCGAAGGCGTATCTTCGGTATGTTCCTCCTTTATTTCAGGAAGGATTTCGTGGAATTCCTCAATATGTTTTTCTTCTTCGGTCTGAACGGATTCAGTAGGTAGTGTTTCTTTACTTTCGGATTCTGTTTGTTCAACAGGTGAAGAATTCTCTTCCTGAAACGGAGTATTCTCAGATTCAGGAATCTGATGAGTGTTTTTTAAATTTTTCATTAAAGGTTTTCAACAAATTAAACATTGTATATAATTTCAGCGTCCGACCAGGGCCGGTAAAATAATAGTTTAAAGTGCAAAAGTAGCATTTTTTAATTGAAAATTGAAAATTGATAATTGAAAGTCACAGAATAAGAGAGTTACAAAGTCACATAGTTTTTAAAGTTCATAAAGTTCTTAAAGTTTGTAAATTATATAAATCCTTTTAGCTCATCAGCTCATCAGCTCACCAGCTCACCAGCTCACCAGCTCATCAGCTCATCAGCTCATCAGCTCACCAGTTCACCAGTTCACCAGTTCACCAGTTCACCAGTTCACCAGTTCACCAGTTCACCAGTTCACCAGTTCACCAGCTATTAAGGTAAAGCTTTCCTGTTGAACAGGATATACCCGATATTCACATTGATTGTAAAATGCTCGGCCATCTTGTCATAATAATTAACGCCAAGGCTGATCGGACCAATTAAAGTATTGTAAACAATGGCAGCTGACCCTATCCATGAACGGTCGGAAAGAACCGGCTTGAGCAAGGCAGTCTGATTCAGCGGATTTTCGGTGATTTCCTGGTAAGGCTGGAAACAATAACCTTCCAACCGGAACTCAACTTTTTTATAAAACCTTACAACTGTTTTTAGTCCCAATCCTGCAAAGTTGGTTGCCCTAAAAGCAGGGATCATCAGAGTTTGCATTTCAGGAACCGGGTGGAAATCGGGTACATTGAGGATGGTTGATGTATAATTGTTCATTATTGACTGGTTGGAAAAGTGAGCTTCCGTATACAGGCCAAATTTAAAAAGTCCCCATGACGCAAAATAATTATCATAGAGAAGCTTTAAATAAAACCAGGAATGGTTGGCTTTGAACTCTTTCTTGTTTAAGGTAAGGGTTCCGGGCAGGAAGTCTTCATTTCCGTTTACATATCCAAGCGCTAATTTCAAACATGCCCCGGCATTTGCATACTGCTTCCTGTTGAGGTTATTCAACTCGAAACATAGTCCCGGATTGACGAAATTAAAACTGGTTTGATCGGTTGTGTCAAGCCTTGAGAACATATTATTCTGATAATAGCTGTTGTTGTTAAAGGCATAAGTGGTGCTGAAACTCAGTTTTCCCTTATTGGTAAAAGCCATCCCGATGCGCAGATCCCCGAAATATTCACGTTGCCTGACATAAGAAGGGGTTTTATCATCGAAAAAATAGGTCGTCGTTGCAAAATAATCGTAATGGTTATAGGTATATCCTGTTTCCAGGAACCATGGCACTGTTGAGTTGAAATCAATCCTGGCATTGGCTTTAACGGAATTATAGAATCTCCCCAGATAGCCATTGATCATGAAGCGGAGCGCTTTGGTCCAGAGGTATTTATATTGGAGTTCCAGAAACCCCTGGCTGTTCGCACCAAGGCTGATGTTTCCCCCAAACTGTAAATTAAAATTTTCTGCTTTCTGTATATCAAGATAAAGATCGTAATATCCTGAAACCGGGTTGAACCTTGCGATGGGATGGATCCCTTTGATAAAGCCCTCATTGATGAAACGGAAATATTGTTTTTTCAGATCTTCCGGGCTGATAAGTCTTTTTCCATGTTTCAGGATCTGGATCACATATCGGGTTTGTGCTGCGTTTAATCCGATAATATGGATGGAATCGAAAACGATTGCAGGTTCTTTTTTGTGAAAATCGTCCCGTCTTTGCGCCAGGATCCGGGGATCCAGGGAGTCTTTAACTAGCTTCCGTAGGTCTGTGATTTTTCTTTTGGCTGCCTGGTAGCCACTATCTGCAAGTTCATGAATCTTTGAAAAACTGATGATGTTAATGTGGGGAACGTTGGGGACGATCAACACAGAATTCGGGAAGGGGATACTATCGGTCTGCCGTGCCATCAGCATACTCAGCAACTGGGAAACGACATCCTCCCGGTCGGGGCTGCTATAGCGTTCAGCAACCCTGCTGCCGATGATCACATCGGGGTGAAACTCCTTTACAGCTACATCGGTAGGGAAATTATCGTACATTCCACCGTCGAAAACAAGTTTTCCATTGATGGTAATAGGCTTAAAAACAAAAGGAATACTCATGGAACCCCGCACGGCACTGCTGAGATCACCCTTTCCCAATACGATTTTTTGTGTGGAATCAACATCTGACACTACGCAGCGGAAGGGGATCATAAGGTGGTCGAAATTATTATTACAGGCTGCTGATGAAGTTCCCAGGATCTGAAGGAAAGCATAATCCATCTCATAAGGCGAGATGAGGTTGGTCGGAATCTGGGATGTCAGCTTTTTACTGAAATCGAAATCCAGGGAAACCCATCCGCCATTGGGATCTTCCTTCCGGTAATAATAGATGTAGCGGTCATCCATGACCCCTGCCACCCAACGCTGAAAAGCTTCAGAATCCATAAGCTTTTCCATTTCATCGGCCGTATACCCGCTTGCATAAAGGCTCCCGACAATGGCTCCGATTGAGGTGCCTACAATATAGTCGATGGGAATTTGGTTCTCTTCCAGCGCCCGGATCACGCCGATGTGAGCTGCTCCCCGGGACCCGCCACCACTGAGCACAAGAGCTACTTTCTGAGCCCGGATAAATGGGGATAGCAATGTCAAAATGAGAAAAAAGATAAACGTGAACTTCCGGAACATCCTGTTAAGATTGACAAAAAGGACTCAAACTTACAAAAAAAGCACGGGGAAATGAATAAAAATCTCTAAAGGAAAAAAGCTATGCCTGAAAACTCTCATTTCAACAAGTATTTACACAGCTTTACAGATTTTTGTGTTGTACTTCCGGGATTCTGAATAAATTTGTTTGTTAATATTGCATTTCCCATTTTAAAAATTTAGATCTATGAAAAAAATTCTTCTGATGATCCCGGCCCTTTTCCTTTGCTATATGATGATGGCCCAGGATGAAGCCCGTTTGCTGAGGTTCCCGACGATACATGGAAACCAGGTTGTGTTTACCTGTGCCGGCGACTTGTATACGGTGGATCGTAACGGGGGTGTAGCCCGAAAACTAACCAACGATGAGAATGGCTATGAAATGTTTGCGCGTTTTTCCCCGGATGGGAAACATATTGCCTTTACCGGGCAGTACGACGGGAATACTGAAGTATACCTGATCCCGGCAGAAGGCGGGATTCCCAAGCGCCTCACTTTTACTGCAACCCTCGGTAGGGATGATATCTCCGACCGGATGGGCCCCAACAACATTGTAATGACCTGGAAAGACAATGATAACATCCTCTTCCGGTCGCGGAAACAAACTTTTAATGATTTTAAAGGCCAGTTGTTCCTGGTTAATGTAAACGGAGGTCTGCCCGAAGAGCTGCCCCTGCCTGTAGGAGGATTCTGCAGCTATTCCGCAGATAAGACCAAACTTGCCTACAACCGGGTTTTTCGTGAATTCCGTACCTGGAAATACTACAAAGGCGGAATGGCAGATGATATCTGGATCTATGATTTTAAAACGAAACAAATCAAAAATCTGACCAACAATATTGTTCAGGATATATTCCCCATGTGGGCCGGTGATAAGATCTATTTTATGTCGGAACGGGAACGTCCTACCAACCTGTATTGCTATGACCTGAATACAAAAGCAACAACAAAAGTCACCAATTTTACAGAGTTCGATTGCAAGTTCCCTTCCCTTGGGGATGATGCCATCGTTTTTGAAAACGGAGGCTTTCTTTATGTCTTTGACCTTTTAACTCAGAAAACCAATAAAATTACTATACGCATCAACGATGATTTTATAAATTCCCGGAGTTCCCTGAAAGATGCAAGCAAAATCATCAACTCTTCCTCACTTTCACCTGACGGTAAAAGAATCGCCTTTGATGCCCGCGGTGATGTCTGGACGGTTCCTGCTAAGACTGGGATCACCAAAAACCTTACCCATTCTTCCGGTGTGCATGAACGCAATGTAAACTGGTCGCCTGATGGCCAATACATCGCTTATGTCTCCGATAAAACAGGAGAAGACGAGATCTATCTGCAGAAACAGGATGGTAGTGCTGACCCCATACAGATCACAAAGAATGCCGATACTTACAAATACGATATGTCATGGTCACCTGATAGTAAAAAACTTCTCTGGGCCGATAAGATGCTTCGTTTGCAATATGTCGACATCGATTCGAAAGACGTGACCCTCATCGATCAGGCCAAGGATTGGGAATTCGATGAGTATGGATGGTCGCCCGACAGCAAATGGATCACCTATGCCCGCCCCGACCGGAGTGCCCAAACGAAGATCTACCTCTATGAAGTGGCTTCCAGGAACAAATATCCGGTAACGGATGGCTGGTATGAAACCGGCGGACCCCGTTTCAGCAGTGACGGGAAGTACCTGTTCTTTACATCCAATCGCGATTTTAACCCGGTTTACAGCTGGACAGAATGGAACCATTCCTACACGGATATGACAAAGATCTACTTTGTCACACTGGCAAAAATTACACCGAACCCCTTTGCCCCTGAAAATGATGAAGTTAATATAAAGAAGGACGAAAAAGGCAATGCCGATGCCAAACCTGAAAAGAAAGATGCGAAAAAAGAGGAAAAGAAAGAAGGTGATTCCAAGGTGGCAGTCGATGTTAAGATTGACCTTGACGGGATCATCGACCGGATCGTCGTCCTGCCAATCGACGCTGCATCCTATTCCAATGTGAGCGAAGTGGGTGATAATGTTTATTATGTTAAAGGAGGAAGGAGAGGAGAACATTCTCTTAAAATGTTCAGTCTGAAAGATAAAAAAGAATCCGACTTGGGAGATTACAGGGGTTATGAGATCTCTTTTGATAATAAGAAAATGATGGTTGATGCTAATGGAAAATATGCGGTGATCGATCTTCCCAAAGGCAAAATTGATGTCAAAGACTGGGTTGATCTTTCCAATATGAAAGTGATGGTGGATCTGAAAGCTGAATGGAACCAGATCTATCATGAAGCCTGGCGCCAGATGAAGTATTTTCTCTATGCCCCGAATATGCAGGGATTAGACTGGCCGGCGATCCAGAAGAAATATGAACCCCTTTTACCCTATATTAACAACCGGAATGATTTGACTTATATCCTTGGCGAAATGGTAGGCGAGATCAGCATCGGGCATTCCTATGTTGGCGGAGGTGACAAACCTGAACCGAAAAAAATCAAAATAGGATTGCTGGGCGCCAGGATCTCAAGAGATCCTTCGGGATATTATAAAATTGACGACATATTAAAAGGGGAGAATTGGACCCACGAATCCCGTTCTCCACTCACCGAATTAGGTGTAAATGTGAAACAGGGCGACTACATCATCGCTGTTGACGGGCAATCCGTGAAAGACCTGAATAACATTTATGAAGCTTTTATCAATAAAGCGGGTGTACAGGTTGAATTGACCGTAAACGGTTCGCCTTCAGAAACCGGAGCTCACAAAACCCTGGTTATTCCCACCGATGCGGAAGCCGGGCTTTATTACTACAACTGGGTTCAGAACAACATTAAAAAAGTGAGTGAAGCCTCAAACGGTGAAGTCGGTTATATCCATATACCGGATATGGGGGTAGAGGGACTAAATGAATTTGTAAAACATTTCTACCCGCAGTTGAGCAAACGTGCCCTGATTATCGATGACCGCGGCAATGGAGGCGGAAATGTCTCCCCGATGATCATTGAACGTCTTACCCGTGAAATGACCATGATTGAGATGAGCCGGAATACAGCTTCGCGTCCGGGCAGACTGGAAATGCAATGGGGTCCTAAATGTATCCTCATCGACCAGTATTCCGCATCGGATGGCGACCTTTTCCCGTATCAGTTTAAGAAATTGAAAATCGGGAAAGCAATCGGTCTCAGGACATGGGGTGGCGTAGTCGGGATCCGTGGATCCCTTCCGTTTATAGATGGTGGTTTTATGATGAAGCCGGAATTTGCCCCCTATGATAACGAAGGGAAATCATGGATCATCGAAGGCCACGGTGTGGACCCGGATATCGTGGTCGACAACGATCCTGCAAAAGAATATACAGGCGAAGACCAGCAACTGAATGCAGCCATCCAGGAAATGAAGGATGAACTGAAATCATGGCCGAAAGAACTTCCACCTCCTCCGCCTTTCCCGGATAAAACAAAATAAAAAGAAAGGCTGTCATGACCGGCAGCCTTTCTTTTTTTTAATTACCTGGTCGTCATTTTGACACAGTCATATACGTTGTTGAAGTAAATCCGGAGTTATCGGTGGCACGATTGCCATAGAATTCAAATGTCCACTTTCCGGTTTTTTTCAGATAGGAGTAGTTGAACTGGTAAATTATGTTCTCAAGAAAGGTTGCACCCTGAAGATCGTAGGTGTCCGTGAAGCTGCTAAGTGGATCTGTGATGAGGATCTTGGTTAGCTTGACATCGTTGGTTGTACATTTGAACTGGAAGATAAGGTAAGTGTTATCGGCGGGATCAGCGATTGAACTCATCAGGAATGTCGGAGCAGCTGGGGTTTCTGGTGTTGTGGTTTTTTTCTTACAGGAAGAGAACATGATAACCGAGCTCAGCAATAAGATTCCAATAGCTAAAAGTGTGTTTTTCTTTTTCATGATACGTGGGTTTTGGTGAGTAAATATGAATAATGAAACACAAATATAAAAATAATGTTTAATAATATCCAAATTTCACCAATCTTTTTTTGAATTTATTATCGTAATTATCTCCATGATCTTTTCATCCATATCAATTTCTCCCCCGATCCAGTGGATCGTCAAACCTGACTTTTCCATTTTCCTGAACCAGGTCATCTGCCGTTTTGCGAATTGATGTATGGCGATGTTCAACAGGCGGAACATTTCATTATAATTCAATTTTTTTTCAATATAAAGTGTGATGTAGCGGTATTCCAGCCCGTAAAATTTCACCTGATCAGGAGTCAGTCTCCTGTTCAGCAGTTCTCTTACTTCTTCGATCATCCCTTGCTCAAGCCGGGTTTGCAGCCGGTTGGTAATTCTTTCACGGAGTAGGGTTCTTTCCCAATGGATCCCGAAAATGAGGGAAGGCATTTGTTCCGGGAAGACAATCTCACCAGCTTTTTCATCCGGCGTCGTCATGCTGATCATGATAGCACGGATCATCCTGTTACGGTCGAGCAGGTCGGTTGTATTGTGGGGTGTTTTCAATGATATCAGAATATCCTTCAGTTCCTCATTCGTTTTTTGTGAGAGGGCCTCAAAGGTTTCAGGAGTTTGTGCTGTTTTTTTCAACCGGTATTTTCCCAGCACAGATTCAAGATACATGCCGGATCCGCCGCAAAGTACAGGAAGTTTTCCCCTTGAAATAATATCGGAATAGGCTTTTAAAAAATCCTGCTGAAATTCGAAAATGTTATACTCGTATCCCGGATCGGCTATATCAATGAGATGGTGAGAAACTAACTTCCCATTCACCCTATATTCCGAGAGGTCCTTGCCTGTTCCTATCGACATTCCGCGGTATATCTGCCGTGAATCTGCCGAGATCACCTCCCCGTCAAGTGCGTGAGCAAGGTGAGCGGCAAGGGCGGTTTTACCGCTGGCAGTAGGACCGAGTATAGTGATCATGAATGAAAAATGAAGAATGAAGAATTAAATGCCAACAGATAACAACTAACAATCCCTATTGCCTAATGCCTAATGCCTAATGCCTAATTATTTCCCGTCCAGTTCTTCGAAAATGGAATTCTGGCTTTTAAATTCCGGTACGATAGCTTTCATTTTCCGCACCACTTCTTTCTCGTTGCCGGAACCTGCAAGCCGGATCAGTTCCTCGATCTGATGGGCGACTTCCCCTGCATCATATTCCCTTACTTTAGCGATAAGAATACGGGGATGATGGGTCGGGATCGTATTTTCCTTGCTGTTTAGCAACTCTTCATATAGCTTTTCTCCAGGGCGAAGACCGATAAACCTGACCTGGATATCTTTGCCAAGGGTCAACCCGGAAAGGCTGATCATTCTTTTGGCCAGGTCGACGATACGGACGGATTTTCCCATATCAAAAATAAAGATCTCTCCCCCCTTGCCCATTGTACCTGCTTCAAGCACCAGTGCGCAGGCCTCCGGTATGGTCATAAAATACCGGGTGATTTCCGGGTGGGTGACGGTGACCGGCCCTCCTTTTTCGATCTGGCTTCGGAAAAGAGGAATTACTGATCCGTTCGAACCGAGTACATTCCCGAACCGGGTAGTAATGAACCGGGGTTCGCCGTTACGGTTCAAAGATTGGGTATAGATTTCTGCGATCCTTTTGGAGGCCCCCATGACACTTGTCGGATTTACCGCCTTATCAGTCGAGATCATAATAAACTTTTTCGACCTGTATTTTATGGCAAGATCTGAAAGGATACGGGTTCCGTTCACATTGGTCAAAATAGCTTCCGATGGATTACTCTCCATGACCGGCACATGTTTATAGGCGGCAGCATGATAAATGATGTCAGGTTTTGATTCACGGAAGATGTTTTCCATCCGGGAAGCATTCCGGATATCTGCCAGGAGGAACCGTGGATAGGGGTCCCGATAGTTTTCTGTAAATTCCAATTCCAGCTGGTGCATAGAGGTTTCCGCCTGGTCGATCAACAGCAGGTTGAAAGGATGGAATTTCATGATCTGCCTTGCAAGTTCACTCCCAATGGAACCTGCCGCCCCGGTGATGATGATGGTTTTACCTGTCAACTCTGCCCTGATCTGCCGATCGTCCAATTGAATTTCCTCCCGTTCCAGCAGATCATCAATCCTGATATTTTTGATCTGGTTGAAACTGAGTTCCCCATTAATCCATTCCATCATAGGGGGCACAGTGAGGACCTTCACTTCATGTTCGAGGCAAAGGTCGACCAATTCCTGTTTGCGTTGGGTGTCGAATTGCTGGACGGCAAAAATCACCTGTCCGACGGTATATGTCTCAAGCAGGTCATTCAGTTTATCCGGACTGACAACATCAATACCTTCAAGCTTTTTGCCAACTTTGCCGGGGTCATCGTCAAGAAAAGCAATCAACTTATATTTCGTGCTGGCATCCCTGTCAAGGACTCTTTTTGCCGTAATCCCTGCTTCCCCTGCCCCGTAAATGATAACGTTCACATGTATACGTTCAGGGCGTTTCAGTTCCAGGAATGCGATCTTGACCACCATGCGGAAAGTGACCATGACCATACAAGTAATCAGAAAGTCGATGATGATGATCGAAAAAGGGATAAAGAAAAACCTGTTGACCAGGAAAAAGGTGATCAGGTTCGTGATTACAAAGACAACACTCCCGGATAAAACCGTTAGAACCACTCGCAGAGCATCTGATGTACTGGTATAACGGATGATACCTGCATACGACCGAGCAATGAGAAAGCTGCATGCGCGTATAAAGACCATGTAGGCCAGAATCTGTGGAAGAGGCTGCAATTCGCTTTTCGGGATCGAAAAATTGAATCGCAGCAGGTATGCAAGCAGCACCGAGCAAATCACAACAAACATGTCGATCAGGAAAATCATCCAACGGGGCGTATTTTGACGGGTAAAGTTCAATATAATTACGAATTACGTATTATGAATTATGAATTTTTGGTATTGGGTATTGGGTATTGGGTATTCACATCTCACATCTTCAAGATCCAAAATTACAAATTATTCTCCACTTTCCTTCTGAGTTATCAACTTGCTAAAGTTAGAAACTATAAAGGCTGTCTCCGGGGTCTCCTGACAATTTTTTCTAACTTTGTATCGTTTACAATAAAGAAACTATGAAAACTACAGCGTTTACAAAATTTCACGAGGCCAACGGGGGTAAAATTGTTCCCTTTGCAGGTTACTTCATGCCGGTGCAGTTTGACGGGGTTAATATCGAACACGAAACTGTCAGAAAAGGCGTAGGCGTTTTTGATGTTTCACACATGGGCGAATTTTGGGTAAAAGGGCCGAAAGCGCTCGATTTTATTCAATGGGTAACTTCCAATGATGCTTCGAAACTGGTAGACGGGAAGGTGCAATATTCCTGCTTCCCGAATGAACAGGGTGGGATCGTGGACGACCTGCTCGTTTACCGTGTGGATGCAGAAACCTATCTGCTGGTTGTCAATGCTTCAAATATTGAAAAGGACTGGGCCTGGTGCAATAAACAGAACAAAATGGGGGTTACGCTGTACAATGCTTCCGACGAAACCGCACAGCTGGCTATCCAGGGACCTTTAGCGCTCAAGGCCATGCAGAAACTGACCGATACCACGGTAATTGATATGGAATACTATACTTTCAAGAAACTCACGTTTGCAGGCGTTAAGGATATCATCTTTGCAACAACCGGTTATACCGGTTCAGGAGGCTGTGAGATCTATATGGCGAATGAAGATGCCCCGAAGATATGGAATGCAGTATTTGAAGCCGGGAAAGAATTCGGGATCAGGAATATCGGGTTAGGCGCCCGCGATACCCTGCGGCTGGAAATGGGATATTGTCTCTACGGCAACGACATCAACGATACGACTTCTCCCATCGAAGCCGGACTTGGATGGATCACCAAATTTACCCCTGAAAAGGATTTCATAAATAAAGCCGAGCTGCTTCGTCAGAAACAGGAAGGTGTTTCGAAAAAACTGGTGGGATTTAAAATGATTGAAATGGGAATTCCACGACATGGATATCCCATCGTTGATGCCTCCGGAAATGTGATCGGCGAAGTGACATCGGGAACCATGGCCCCTTCATTAAAAATCCCGATTGGAATGGGATATGTGCCGGCTGCACTTTCAAAAGAAGGCAGCAAAATATTTATAAAAATCCGCAATAAATCACTAAAAGCAGAAGTCGTCAGAATGCCATTCTACAAAAAATAACGATAGCTCCTACGGTTCAATCTTGATCTTAACCTTTAAAATGAAAATGATATGACAGGAATTATTCAGAAAATCAAATCCCTTCAATGGCAACATTTTGTATTTATTCTCCTGATTGCCATAGTAGCCATTGGTTCGGATGGTTGCAAAACGACAGGGAAAATGTCGAAAAAAGAGCGGAAAGCCCAAATCGAGTTGGCTAAGAAGCAACTTACGGAAATCATTAACGGAACCAGCACAAGACCGCTTGAAGCTCAGGAAAGGACGGTAAACGAGATCGCCAACAAGCACTTCAAGGATCCTGAACTGGATAAAATGATAGAAGAATCACATCAAGTGCTCAAGAAGGCCTTTGCCGAAAAGGAAAAGCAAAAACAGGAACAAATCGATGCTGCACGTGCGGAATTGTTGGATATGTTGCTGAACAAGGATGATAAATCGGCTGATGAACTGGAAGCAGAACTTGCAAAGATCAAGGCCATGAACCTTGGCAATAAGGATATCAACGACCTCATTTCAAAAGTAGAACAAGAGATCGCAGGGATGCGAACCAAGAAAAATGTCCCGCTAAAGAACCAGCTTGAAAATTCCTTCCAGGGAATTGCAGATGCATCAAAGTCAGGTAATGCCAGCCAGGTAATTTCGCTGACCCGGAGTACCCTGCAACTCTTCTCTTCCGAAGACGCTACGGTGTTGATCATCATCAGCAAAGAAGGATCGATCGTGGATTATGATAAACCCACTACCATAAAAAGATACCTCGAATTCGTGCGCGACCAGAAAGCGAGTCGGAATAAGGTAGATACTTACCAAATTGACGGGGCAGGAAAAATAAAGGAACTCGACCTGATCAAAAAGTGATCCTTTGACAATCAACAGGCAAGCATTTGAGCATTAATTATTAAATAAATCACAGAAAGATGAAAAGAAGAATTTCAAGCATAGGATTGATATGCATCCTGATCCTGACATCAGGCCTTTTTGCACAGAATAAAGATGAGAATATTTCCCCTCAACGAAAACAGGCCATCGACAGCCTTGCTCTGGAAAAAGTCAGGGATCTCAGCAAGTACATCAGCATTATCGGCAATAAAAGCACACCCTGGTCTGAATCACAGCGGGTCATCGAAAGGGCCGTCGAGCTCTTTATGGATAACAGCGAGATCGGCGTTTCCTCACTATCAAGACCGGATGTTGCCTATTTCAAGGTCAGGGAATATTTTGACCGGCTGATGAAACTCAATTACAACAGGGTTACCATCGATTGGTACAAAATCCAGTATGTCAGCGACCTCGAACGGCAACCTGATGGCACCTATGTTGGAGTGATCACCATCTACCAGCGGTTTCAGGGATTCGATAAAGAAAAGGGCATGATCTATGAAGATACCACCAAGAAGGATATCACGGTATATGTAAAACGGAAAGAAACGCAAATCGGCGGAAGACTGATCGGCTTCTGGGACGTCCTTCTTGGCGATATCCGCGTGAAGGAAACTTCAAAATAATTTTGAATTTCCGGCCAGGGATCTGCTGAACAGGGAATTTGAACTTCAATTCCCGACTCGTGATCCCTGCTTCTTATACTTCATTAATAATCGTCCTTAATGAGACTCATCTCTTGCGTTTTTATTATGCTCCTGCCAGCGACTGTTTTTTGCCAGAATGTTTCCTCTTTAAGTTCATTCACTGGTGATGAGTCGACGTTTTATGCACAAACCAAGCAAGTCAACCAGTTCTTCCGGCGGTTTAATGCCGAAGAAGATGTAAAAGGGAAAAGGACCTATTCGGGTGACAGTATCTTCAGGGATCTGAAATCCAGGAAAAAATACCTGAATATTCTTTTTGATACTTACAGCGCGTCTGTTTCCACAGATGATAAAAACACCTTTATCGAACAGGTTACCAACAAAAAAAAACCGGTTTTCCTCGATTTTCACGGTAATGACTGGTTCTCGGAAGTTACTGCAAGTTTTACCTATAAGCATGAGAAGGTCGACATCATTCTTTATATGAAACTGGAAAAACAGAATAACGGGTATAAATGGGTGTTCTCGAATGTTTATTTCGGCCGTTTCAATGATCTTTTTACCCATGTTGGAGATACCACGAACCTGAAGCTTTTTCTGCATCCCCTCAGCCATGAAATCGATTTTATGAATATTCACAAGGTCTTTGAGGAACCGGGAAACCTGGATTACTATCTTGACCGCTATTACCGCCCGGATCAGCTTGCCCTTTTCGTTTCAGAAATAAAGAACGGAAACTTGATATTTGAATCGGTGAAAGAAGTAAAGTTTCATTTTTTGCAGATCGCCGGCTGGTACTTCGAGGTTTCCTATTTTAACCGCAACAGTAACAATTCCGGCTGGCTAATTTCGAATATGCTGAAGATCACCGATAAAGATAAGAATGAACTCCTCCGAAATTACATCCATGAAAAATAATATTTTACGATTTACAGCTATCCTGTTGTTTATTTTCCTTGCGGTGATTGTTTATTCGCAGAATAAGACAATGCAACAGAAAAAAACTACTCCAATCCCGGCAGCAAAAAAAACATCCATCACAAAACAGGTTCCCGGGAAGGGAACTAAAACAAATCTCAAAGAACCTGTAAAACCAATTATTACAGAGTTTACACCGGAACAGATCGAGGGCTTTCGCACGCAATGCTCCGGACTGGTAAAATTTTTTGAAGGCACCTTGAATTTTCTCGCCGATAAAAAGAATCCCGTCAAGGAAAAAGAAATCATCATCAACGAAAGTTATCTGAAATTTTTCATGAATGAGAAAGTCCAGGTGGAGGATGACCTCGATGAAAAACGGTTGGTTCCCCTTTATAAGGATATCCCTGCTTACCTGAGCGATGTGGATTTTTTCTTTTTGGGGGCCAGTTTTCTTTATACCGTACAGGATGTAAGTGTCATGAAAAATGACATCGGGCAAACCTATTTCAAGGTCACAGCCAACCGGAACCTGAAAGCAAACACGATCAATCACGATTCTGTAAACTCGAACAAAGTACGTTATTTTGAGATCAATTATGACGACAGCAAGCAGGAACTGAAGATTGCAAGCATCTATACTACTAAGATGAACGAAAGGACCGATATGCGGAATTGGTGGAACGGATTGCCAGCAAACTGGAAACTGATATTCGGGAAAGATCTTCAGGTAGATGCAAATGTCCCGTTGGCGCAGGTTTCATCCTTCAATGATACCGTTGGCATGGTGAATGGAAATCCTGTTCAGATAGAGGCAGGAAGGTTTTATGCACAGGTCTTGCAGGTAATCCTGATGAAGGAGATCGATATTTCCGGAAATGCCAGCCTGACCGATCTTGAACCCCTGGCAAAGCTTTCTTCCCTGAAAAAAGTTTTGATTTCCAATACACCGGTTCCCAATCTGATGCCGCTTCGTAACCTGAACCAACTGGAAGAGCTTGATATTTCCGGTACACAGGTTGCAACCCTTGAACCCCTGCGCTATTCAAATCATCTCCGTTCCCTGAAAATGAAAAAAACACCGGTTATGACCCTGAATGTGTTATCAGGGCTTACAGGCCTTGAGATCCTCGATTTCAGCAGCACCGGTATCGACAGCCTTCAACCCCTGATCGACCTGACAACGTTGAAAGATCTGAGATTTTCGGAAACCCGTGTTTCGGACCTCCAACCATTATCGGGACTCTCCAACCTGGAAGTGCTATATTTTAACCATACCCCAGTTTCAAATCTCAATCCCCTGAAAAACCTTACCAATCTATCACTCGTGTTCTTCAACAATACCGGGGTCAGATCGCTGGATGTGTTTGAACATATTTCCGGGATCAGAAAAATCTACTGTGATAATACCAATATCGATCCTGACCGTGCCTTGCAGTTCATGCTGAAACACCCGGATGTTGACCTTGTGTTTGAATCAGAAGCCCTGTCAAAATGGTGGGGAAGCATGCCGGCCGACTGGAAAAAAGTCTTCAACCTGTACCGGAAACTGGATAATTCACCCGGCCCCGAACAACTGCACCACCTGATCACCCTCGATAGCCTGAATATTAACGGAAGGATGGCAATAACTTCGTTGGATCCTGTCTCAAAACTGACACAATTACGGATCCTTCAATGCGCGAATACCGCAGTGAACAGCCTGGAACCCCTGAAAGACCTTTTGGAAATCACCCTGATCAATGCCACCAATACGAAGATCCCCAGTGTTCAGCCCTTGTCAAAATTGACAAAACTTACCGTCCTGTCCATTGACAATACTTCAGTAGATGATATTTCACCGCTCAATTCATTGAAGAACCTGACATTCATTTATGCAGATAATACTGGCTTGACCCTTGCAAAGGCGAATGTATTCATGGATGAGAACCCCCATTGCCTGGTGATTTCCCAGACCTATGAGAATACACAATGGTGGAATGAACTTTCTCAGGCATGGAAAGATGATCTTTTGCGCTATTTCAGTTTTACAGGTGCGCCCGATAAAGTACAACTTCAGAAGATCGCAGGGACAGAAAAACTGGTCATCAATGAAGATCCGGGGATCATTAGTTTGCAACCGGTGGTGAATCTTTCCCGCCTGAAAGAGCTGGAAGTCTCAGATACCCGGGTCTCGAGTCTCGAACCCTTGAGCAGGATGACACATCTCCAGGTACTACGGTTTCCGAAAAACCCGGTAACACAGCTGAATGCAATCACGACCCTTGCAAACCTCCGTGAACTTGATTTCTCAAATACCCAGGTGGAGGACCTTATGCCTATCCAGAACCTGCTATTTCTTGAAACCTTGAAATTCGGAGGAACACCAGTGAAAAACCTGAAATACCTGCAAAATCTTAAAAAACTGAAAATACTGGAGTTTTATAATACCAAGGTAAATAATATCGATGTATTGGAAACCATTACTGGATTGAAATCACTGAAGATATTCAAT
The DNA here is from genome assembly GCA_049516815.1 of Bacteroidales bacterium. GTDB lineage: Bacteria > Bacteroidota > Bacteroidia > Bacteroidales > FEN-979 > FEN-979. Next base: position 17,578 of record JBEKST010000008.1, read on the forward strand.
ACCCGGATCTCGGAAAAGCGGATAGCCAAATTCAAAATGACACACCGGGGTTGTGAAGTTGTTTTTTATTGATTGAAGAATGAAACTTGAAAAAGATAAAACCCGTTGCATTGAGGTGTGTTTCTCTCCGAAACTTTTCCCGGAGATCCTTATCAAAGAAAATTTCATTGTGGTACTGGTCGATATCCTGCGGGCCACCACTACCATCTGTACTGCCTTTGAAAATGGAGTTCAGGCGATCATTCCTGTGGCTACCATCGAAGAGGCAAAACAGTTTAAGAAGAAAGGTTTCCTCGTGGCTTCTGAACAGGATGGAAAGAAACTTGATTTTGCCGATTTTGGGAATTCCTCTTTCAGCTTCACACGCGAGCGGGTCGAAGGAAAAACACTGGTGTATTGCACCACTAACGGGACACGGGCCCTGGAAATGGCAAAGCATTCGGAGCAGGTAGCGATCGGAGCATTCATCAACATTAGCGCACTAACTCAATGGCTTATTGAAAAAGATAAGCATGTGGTCATTCTCTGTTCGGGATGGAAAAAGAAATTTTGCATAGAAGATACCCTCTTTGCAGGTGCACTTTCAAGCCGTTTGCTGGATAGTGGAAAGTTCCTAACAAATTGTGATTCTGCCCACGCTTCCATCGACCTGTGGAATGTGGCAAAAACCGATATTTTACAATACATCGAAAAGGCCGCACACTCCCACCGGCTGAAGAAACTGGGACTGGATGATGTGATCCCTTATTCGTTCACGGCAGATCAGACCAAGGTGGTTCCTGTTTTTGACGGGAAAGAAATCAGAAAGAATTAAGAGTTCAGAATGCAGAATTCAGAATGCAGGAATTTTGGAACTGGAACTTAACACTTAAAACTTAACACTTAAAACTTAACACTTTTGATAGTATCGTAAATAAATAGTACCAAATGAAAAAAATCATTTTTAATCTTTTACTAATTACAGTAATATCATTAATGTCTTTTATGCCTGAAAAAAATAAAATCGAAGTATCGAAACCCAAGGCGTTCAAGTGGATAACTGAACAGTTTGCAGATGCAAAAATTTTGCGGTACAAGGTGCCGGGATTTGATAAACTATCGCTGAAACAGAAAGAACTGATCTACTATCTCAGCCAGGCCACCTTGTCGGGAAGGGACATTACCTATGATCAGAATTACAAATACAATCTTTTGATAAGGAAGACGCTGGAAGCCATATATACTGATTATCAAGGTGACCGGAGTGTCAATGATTTTAAAAATTTTACGATTTATCTTAAGCGCATCTGGTTCTCCAATGGGATCCATCATCATTATTCAACAGAAAAATTTTTTCCGGAATTTTCCAGGGATTATTTTGCTTCCCTGCTCAGGAAAATTGATCCGCAACAGTTGCCACTTAAACCCAAACAAACAATCGTAGATTTTATCAATGAGATCACGGGCATCATTTTTGACCCTGATATCGCACCCAAACGGGTGAGCCAGAATCCAGGAATGGACATGATTACCGGTTCGGCCAGTAATTTTTATGAAGGTGTTACCCAGAAAGAAGCGGAAGTATTTTATTCAGATCTCCGGAAAAACGCCGGAGAAAGCGGACAGGACACACTAATCGCCTTTGGCTTGAATTCAAAGCTGGTGAAGGAGAACGGAAAGATTGTCGAAAAACCTTATCGTATCGAGGGATTATATTCCACGGCCATCGGGGAAATTATATTCTGGCTTAACAAGGCCATGAATGTAGCCGAGAACCCCGGGCAACGCACCATGATTTCCAAACTGATCGAATATTACCGTACCGGTGATCTTAATACATGGGATGAATATAACATTCTCTGGGTAAAAGATCAGAAATCAAGCGTGGATTTTATTAATGGGTTTATTGAAGTTTACGGGGATCCCCTTGCAAAGAAGGGAACCTGGGAAGCCATGGTCAATTTCAAAGATGAGGAAGCCACAAAACGCACGGAAACCCTGAGCAGTAATGCGCAATTCTTCGAAGATAATTCCCCGGTCGATCCGAAATACAGGAAAAAGGAGGTCAAAGGTGTCACCGCGAAGGTCATCACCGCTGTGCAGCTTGGTGGCGACAGCGATCCTACGACACCTATCGGGATCAATCTGCCAAATGCCCAATGGATCCGCAAAGAATATGGCTCCAAATCGGTGACCATCGATAACATCACCTATGCTTACGACCAGGCAGCTCAAGGGAATGGATTCCTGGAGGAGTTTGCAAGTTCACAGGAAGAGATTGAGCTTGCAAAAAAATACGGATACCTGGCCGGTAACCTCACCACTGACCTTCATGAATGCCTCGGGCATGGATCGGGCCAGATGATGAAAGGCGTGGTAAGCGAGTCCCTGAAGAATTATCATTCTACGATTGAAGAAGCCCGGGCCGACCTGTTTGCCCTATATTACATTATGGATAGGAAAATGATGGAACTGGGACTGATTCCATCTCCTGATGTGGCGAAAACCGAATATAATTCTTTTATCCGTAATGGGTTAATGACGCAACTGGTCAGAGTTCAACCGGGGAAGGATGTGGAGGAAGCCCATATGCGCGACCGTTCTCTGATTGCACACTGGGTGTATGAAAAAGGCAAAGCGAAAAATGTGATCGAAAAAGTTCAGAAAGAGAGCAAAACCTTTTTCCGGGTCAATGATTACCAGGAATTGCGTTCCCTTTTTGGCCAGCTGCTCGGCGAGATCCAGCGTATCACGTCTGAAGGTGATTATCCTGCCGCGAAGGAACTTATCGAAACCTATGCCGTTAAAGTGGATCCCAATCTTCATAAGGAAGTCCTGAACCGTTACGCAAAACTGAACATTGCGCCTTATAGCGGCTTTATAAATCCTGTATATACCCCGGTCATGGACAACAATGACATCAAGGATATCAAAATTTCCTATACTGAAGATTTTACCACGCAGATGCTCAGGTATTCTAAGAACTTTTCATTCCTTCCTGCACGATAAAATAATGGCAAAGATCCTCCTATTCGATTGGGGCAATACGATCATGGTGGATTTTAAACTTCCGGGCCCGATGTTTACCTGGGAAAGAGTTGCATGGGTAAAGGGCGCTGAAGATGCTTTGAAAGCGCTTGCCGGTTACACCTGCTGCATCGCAACCAATGCCGGCCAATCAGATTCTGAGGCCGTTAAAAAAGGACTTGCCAGGGTTGGCGCCGACACCTATTTTACTTTTATTTTTTCTTCGTGGGATATAGGTTTTGAGAAACCGGACCCCCGGTTTTTCCGGTTTATAATCGAGAAACTCGGGACTGACGCGGCAAATTGCATCATGATCGGGGATAACTATGAAAAAGATATTATTGCTGCAAAAACTGCAGGAATGAAAACAATCTTTTTAAACCATTCAGATCAAAGAGAACCCTTTCCGCATGCCGATTCGGTGATCCAGGAAATGGACCAACTATCTGTAATCATTGAGAAACTATGAAGAATCTTGTCCTCTTCTTTGCATTGATCCTGGGCATCATCCTGCCCGGACAATCCCAATCCCCCCGCTATCCAAAAAACTATTTCCGTTCACCTGTCGATTTTCCGATCATGCTGGCCGGCGGTTTTGGAGATGTCCGTCAAAACCATTTCCATTCAGGAATTGATATACGTACCGGAGGTGAAGAAGGGAAACCCGTTTATGCAACTGCCGATGGCTATATCTCCAGGATCAATATTTCTTCAACCGGGTTTGGGAAAGCTCTTTATATCACTCATCCCAACGGGTTTACTTCCGTTTACGGCCATCTGAAAAAATTAAATGGCGTTATCGGGAACTGGATCAGGGAACAACAGTACAAAAAGGAATCATTTGAAATAGATATTCCTGTTGACGCGGGAGTTTTGAAGGTAAAAAAAGGTGATATAATCGCATATTCAGGTAATACCGGGCTTTCGGAAGGTCCCCATCTGCATTTTGAGATCCGGGATGCGGCCACACAGGAGATCATAAACCCATTGCTGTTTGGCCTGCCTTTCAAGGATAGTACTCCACCAAAGATCTACAATGTCAGGATTTATCCCTTTGACGAAAACAGCATGGTGAATTTTTCCGGTAACCCGGTAACGCTTATTGTAAACGGTTCAGGAAATAACTGCAAAGTGAGTTCAAAAGATACGGTTAGGGTTTCCGGCAATATAATCTTTGGGATCCAGGCATTGGATTTCAGCAACGATACCGGTTCCAGGGATGGTATCACGTCTATTGAGCTTTTTGTGGACACCGTTTGTTACTTTTCTCAGAAGATCGAGCGATTTGCATTTGCCGAAACCCGATATGCCAATAGTGTCCTGGATTATCCCCAGGTCGTAAAAAATGGCCAACGGATCATGCGTTCCTACATCGCACCGAACAATAAGCTATCGATGTACAAGAGCAATAAG
>JBEKST010000009.1:0-21637 GCA_049516815.1 Bacteroidales bacterium
GTGTCAACCGCAAACATCCCTGCTGTTGGTTCTGATTCTTTTGGTACCTATGCATACGAAAGTGTGCTATCGCCGACCTGTACTTCCTCCAGTCCTTCTATCGACCTCAAACTGGATTATATCAGACCCTCTGCTGATGGAACAGGCTATCTGAGAAGCCTTGAACTGAATGTCGTGCGCAAGCTGGTATTATCAGCTGGGCAAATGGCCTTCCGTTCGGTAGCCGGTTCGGGTCCCGGCCTGGTCAGTGAATTCCATCTGACTGCCCAAAGTCAACCTGTGACGGTATGGGACGTCAGTGATCCGGCTGCCGTCAAATCGATCGGCACAACCCAGAGCAACAACCTTGTCGTCTTCCGTTTGCATACCGACTCCCTCAGGGAATTCACTGCATTTGACGGTTCAGCCTTCTATCCGGTTCAGTCATTCACAAAGATCAATAACCAGGACCTTCATGGTACCGGGAATCCGGATCTCGTGATTGTAACCCATCCTGACTTTATCACCCAGGCGAATACACTGGCCAACTTTCATCAGCAACATGACCATATGAATGTATTAGTGACGACACCGGAAAAGATCTACAATGAATTTTCATCAGGTGCGCAGGACATCACTGCAATCCGTGACTTCATGAAAATGATCTATGATCGTTCGGGCAAGACTGCTCCAAAATATCTCCTGCTGTTCGGAGATGCTTCTTATGATTATAAAAACCGGTTATTGAGCAACAGCAATTTCGTTCCCACTTATGAATCCAGCGAATCCCTGGACCCGGTAGCTACTTATGTGTCGGATGATTATTTTGGATTACTGGATGATAGTGAAGGACAGGGAAACTCGGGGCTGCTTGATATCGGCATAGGACGGTTTCCTGTTCAAACGGTCGACCAGGCAAACGCCTCGGTGAAAAAAGTCATACATTATTGCTCCAATTCAGATTCGGTCAAAAATGACTGGAGAAATATTATCTGTTTCGTTGCGGATGACTGGGATGATGGAATGCATGAGGAAAATGCCGATACGATCCATATCTATGATTCCGCTTACAATATAAATAAGATCTACCTTGGCGCATATGACAGGATCTCAACTCCTGGCGGATTAAGATATCCTGAAGTCAATGATGCCATCAACCTGCGGGTGGAACAAGGTGCACTCATTATGAATTATGTCGGCCATGGAGGTGTTTTAGGGTGGGCTCATGCAAGGGTGCTTGAGATACCGGCTATAAAATCGTGGACAAACTTCGATAACATGCCTGTATTTCTTACTGCTACATGTGAATTCTCATACTTCGATGACCCAGCCTTTACTTCAGCTGGAGAAGAAGTATTCCTGAATCCTAATGGCGGTGGTATTGCTCTATTAACGACTACACGGCCTACTTATGCGAGCGATAATCAACAATTGGTAACCGGATTCTATATGAATGCTTTCAAAAAAACCAATGAACAATATCCAACGTTAGGCGATCTGATCATGGATTCCAAGAACAACAGCGGGACTGATGCAAATACGCGGAAATTTGTGCTTTTGGGAGATCCTGCATTACAGATGGCCTATCCGAAGCTTCATGTGGTTACGACTTCCATCACCACTAAAGAGAAACCCCTAGGATCTGATACCCTTAATGCGTTATCCACAGTGACAATTAAAGGAGAAATCCGGGATGATAACGGAAACAAGGTCACCGGTTTTAATGGAACCGTAATGCCGACCGTTTATGATAAGCCCTCTGAAATTACAACAACACCTCTTGAAGGAGATTCTCCCTTTCACTTTTCAATAAGAAAAAATGTGATCTACAAAGGGAAGCTGGCTGTGACCGCGGGTCAGTTTTCATTTTCATTTATCGTTCCCAAGGATATTGCCTATAATTTCGGCGGCGGGAAGATCAGTTATTATGCAAGGAGCAATGAAACGGATGCAAACGGTTATAATATGAATATTATCGTTGGAGGTTATAACAATGAGGCCAGCCAGGACGATGAAGGACCGGCAATCCGGCTGTTTATGAATGATACGATGTTTGTTTCCGGGGGAATAACAGACCAGAATCCGAAACTGATCGCTTTATTATCTGATTCGTCAGGAATCAATACCGTTGGAAATGGCATCGGCCATGACCTGACTGCTACGCTTGATGATGATTCCAAATCCCTGAAGATCCTCAATGATTATTATGTGGCAGATCTCAATACTTTCCAACGGGGTGTAATTACCTATCCTTTTTTCGGATTAAGTGATGGTTTGCATACCGTTACCTTAAAAGTCTGGGATGTTTACAACAACTCCTCCGATGCCAGCATCGAGTTTATCGTTGTTTCTTCGTCTCAGCTGGCAGTTCAGCATCTCTTAAATTATCCGAACCCGTTCTTTGACAGGACAACTTTCTCTTTTGAATACAACCAGCCGAACACGGAAATGAACGTACAGATCGATATTTATTCCCTTACGGGACAGAAGGTGAAAACCCTGCGTCAGCCGTTCTACTCAAATGGATTCCGGGAGAATAAGATTGAATGGGACGGGTCGGATGATAATGGAGTGCGGATCGGTTCCGGAATCTATGTTTACAATGTAAAAGTAACCATACCGGATGGTTCAACAACTCAAAAATCCTCCAAACTCATGGTGATTCGTTGAGAATGAAGGATCTGTCTGAAACAGAATTATGTGTAATTTTGAATGTGAATATGCCAAAGATAAATCCCGGGTTAAATTAATCCTGAAACCATGAGAATCAAGTTCTTTATTGTTGTTTTTTTACTTCCTTTGATGTTGATGGCGGGATATCCCCACAAGACACATTCTGTTTTGGAAAATGGCAAATGGTTCAGGATTTCTCTGCAGAAGACAGGTATCTACCAGATCACTTATGATGATTTTGTTTCCATGGGATTCGATCCTGCTACGATTGATCCTTCGAAGATCGCAGTTTATGGCAACGGAGGTGGCATGCTTCCTGAATCAAATGCGACAAGCCGTGCCGACGACCTGATTGAGAATGCCATAGTGGTTCAGGATGGAGGCGATGGGAAACTGGATCCGGGTGATTACATTCTCTTTTACGGAGAGTCGCCTGATAAATGGGTATTTAATTATCTCAACTACCAGTTTACGCACCAGAAGAACCTTTACTCGGATTCAACATTCTATTATGTAACGGTTGGTACAACTGCCGGGAAACGTGTACAACAGGTTCCATCACTCACTGACACCGGATATGTTAACACCTCCCTGAATTTTATCGACCACGCATTTCATGATATCGATTCCGTAAACCTGACCCAGTCAGGGAAAACATGGGTCGGAGAAACTTTTTCGGGTAATAAAAATACGTGCAACATTTCCTTTTCATTCCCTCATCTGGATTCGATGTCAGCAGCCAGGGTGGTTACACATGTTTTGGCGTCATCAACCCTGTCCAGTTCATTCCTGCTTACGGATCATAAAAATTTTAACCAATCCATACACATTGCCGATCTCGACCCGAAAAGTGACAGTTTCGCAAGGGATAGCACGAAATCCAGTTTTCTGCTTAACCCGCATTCACCGATAGATCTCACACTGACCTATTCAATGAATGAACCCAGTGCCAATGGCTGGCTTGATTATCTCGAAGTGACCTGCCAGCGAAAGCTTGCCTGGTCGTGTCCCCAGATGTCATTCCGTGACCCGAACAGCGTTTACATCCATATTTCTGAATTCTGGCTGGCAGAGGCAAATCCATCTGTCGTTATCTGGGATGTAACAAAGACAGGCAACGCTACCCAGATCATTCCCGTTATGTTCGGTTCAACGCTGAGGTTCAAGGTAAATACCGACAGCCTGAAAGAATTCATTGCTTTCGACGGATCTTTCTTTTACCCTGTTCATCTTTCGGGTCCGGTTGCCAACCAGGACCTTCACAGCCTGGATCCCGTCAACCTGGTAATTGTAACGCATCCCTTATTCAGGGAACAGGCAGACAGCCTCGCTGAGTTCCACAGAACGAAAAATAACCTTACAACAACAGTTGTAGACGTGAACCAGATCTTTACAGAATTCGGTTGCGGACAACGGGATCTTACGGCGATCCGTGATTTTATGAAAATGCTTTATGATAAAGGCTATCCCGACAATTCACCCCGTTACCTGTTATTGTTTGGTGATGGTACCTATGATCCGAAAAACCGCATTACCGCCAACGATAATTTTATCCCTCCCTATGAATCCAACGAGTACCTGTCAAAAACCATATCCTATGTTTCGGATGATTATTTCGGGATAATGGGCGATGATGAGGGGAATGCGATGAACGGGTCGATCGAAATCGGCATCGGGCGGTTGCCGGTGAATACGATTGATCAGGCACAAAATGTTTTTAATAAAATCAAGAGGTATTCTTCGATCAACGATTCCACAATGGCCGATTGGAAAAATACCTTCATCTTTGTTGCCGACGACCCGGATTCAAACCTTCATATGCAGCAGGCAGAACAGTTAGCTGATACCGTGAAAAAGAAATATCCTGTTTTCAATGTAAAAAAGATCTACAACGACGCTTACCGGTTTACTTCCTCTCCCTCCGGATTGCGTTCACCCGATTGCGAAAAGGCCATAACCCAGTCTGTTCTGGATGGAGCGGCTGTTTTCAGTTATACCGGTCATGGAGGTGAAGACGGCTGGAGCGATACAAAGATCCTGACTGTAAAGGATATCAACTATTGGAACAATAATTACCGCCTGCCTGTTTTTATCACGGCTACCTGCGAATTCGGCAGGTTCGACAATCCAAACCGGCCTACCGGCGGGGAACTTGTGATCACCAAACCCGACGGAGGAGCCATTGCCATTTTTACAACAACCCGGAAAGCCTTTGCCAGCGCCAATATCCAGCTTGCCGCATCTTTCTTCAGTAACCTTAAATCAGTAAATGAAGATGCCAACCAGAAAATGGGGGACTTGATCCGGATCGTTAAAAATAAGAACAACAACAATATCTATATCCGGAATTTTGACCTTCTGGGTGATCCTGCCCAGGATATTACTTTTCCGGAGCAGCAGGCAGTCACGACATTTATTAATAACCATCCTGTCGGCACCGCTCCTGATACATTACTCGGTATGTCGAAAGTCACGGTCAAAGGTGAAATCTGGGATGAGCAGGGCAATATAATGGGAAATTATTCCGGCCTTATTTTCCCGAAAGTATTTGATAAACCTGTAACATACACCACTATTGGTAATACACCTGCAAGTCATCCTCAGACATTTCAAGTGCAGGACCGTTTACTTTTTTCAGGAAAGACTACGGTTACCAATGGAAATTTTGAATTCACCTTTATTGTCCCCAAGGGAATCGAGCTTCAATTTGGAAATGGGAAAATAAGTTATTATTCCACCAATCTTCAGACCGATGCCAATGGTTACTATTCAAATATCATCCTGGGGGGTGAGAATGAAACAGGAGATACAGTTGTACATGGGCCGGAGATATCACTATATATGGATAATACCCATTTTATTTCAGGTGGCAGGACTGGCAGAAACCCGGTAATGCTTGCGTATTTGAAGGATCCTTCAGGGATCAACGGTTTTGACCTGGGGATTGGACATGATATTGTTGCCGTTCTGGATAATGATTATGTACATTCCATCGATCTGATTGATTATTACGATCCGGATACCAACTCATATTCATCAGGATCCATTCACTATCCCTTTTCAAACCTTGCAACAGGATTTCATTCACTCATCCTGAAAGCATGGAATGTATATGATGTTTCAACCGAAAAGGAGATCTATTTTTGGGTTTCTGACCAACAGGTTCCATCGGTTCAGGAGGTGAAGAACATTCCAAACCCTTTGCGTACAGACACCAAATTCGTATTCGCTTCAATGAATATTACCGGTGATGTAAATGTAGAGATCCTCATTTATTCGTATACCGGTCAGCTGGTAAAAACGATCGAAAAGAAGATCAGTGAATCAGCAGGCGAGGTTCAGGTTATTCCGTGGGATGGTAACGGGGAGAATGGGAGACACCTGAGCAATGGCATTTATCCTTATCGTATTATTTTGCAAGGTTCGAACGGAAATTTTGCCCAAGCTTCTCAAAAAATCGTGATTATGAGGTGATCCTTATCCGACCGCATTTTTTGTGAACCCGGGCAATATCGGGAAAAATATTTCGTTATTTTTGCTGACTCATTATTTTAACTTCTTAACATAACTTCGAATGCAACAAATGAAGATCCATTATTTTATTTTACTCGCCTGTATTCTTTTTACATCCAATGCATTTTCCCAACGAAACCCAATCACTACGGCAGTTCCGTTTCTGCTGATCGCGCCGGATGCCCGCGGAGGTGCCATGGGCGACGCAGGGGTGTCATCATCGCCGGATGTTTATTCCATGTTCTGGAATCCTGCAAAATATGCTTTCTGCGATAAAGATTTTGGAGTTGGGATCGGCTATGTTCCCTGGTTACGCGGATTGGTAAATGATATCGGGCTTGCTTCCATTGCCGGGTTCAAAAAGTTTGGAGACAGACAAGCCATTGCTCTTTCGCTACGGTATTTTTCAATGGGGACTGTTACTTTTACAAATGATCAGGGAACGGAACTCGGAGATGTAAAGCCCAATGAATGGACAATTGATGCTACCTATGCCAGGAAGTTTTCCCCATCGTTTTCCGGTGCGGTTGCAGGACGTTTCATCTATTCGAACCTGGTTCCCGTAAAATATATCGAAAATGTACGGCCTGGTACATCGGTTGCAGCAGATGTTTCCTTGTATTATCATAAGGAATTAGAGATCAAAGGCCTTACAGCATCCTGGTTCAGTTTCGGACTGGATATTTCCAATATAGGAGCAAAAATGTCCTATAGCAGTTCATCAATCGTTCGTGACTTTATCCCTACCAACCTTCGACTGGGCCCATCCTTTTCCATGGATATTGATGAATACAACAAGTTCACTATAATGGTAGATCTGAATAAACTGCTTGTTCCTACTCCTCCCATTTATGCGACCGACACATCAGGAACCCCAATTATTGGCGAGATCGCCAAGGGAAAAGATCCGAATGTATCGCCGGTTACCGGGATGCTCCAGTCATTCTATGATGCCCCCGGAGGATTCAAGGAAGAAATTGAGGAATGGACCATTTCACCTGCCATTGAATACTGGTATAACAAATTATTTTCGATCCGAGCCGGTTATTTCTATGAAAATGTAAACAAAGGCGACCGTCAGTTTTTTACCATCGGTGCAGGCTTGCGATACAATGTGTTCGGCCTCGATTTTTCTTACCTGGTTCCTGTAAAAAACAACAACCCGCTTCAAAACACAATGCAATTTACGCTTCTGTTCAACTTCGATAAAATAGAAGACAAGGATAAGCAACAGTCCAAAGAATAGTTGACGAGCTGATGAGCTCACGAGCTCACGAGTTAAAAGTGGCAGTTTTCAACTCATCAACTCATCAACTCATCAACTCATCAACTCATTAGCTCATCAGCTATGTTCCGTATTGGTTTCGGATTTGATACGCACAAACTGGAAGTCAACCATGATTTCTGGCTTGGCGGAATCCAGATCCCTCACGACAAAGGCTCCACCGGTCATTCCGATGCCGATGTCCTCATTCATGCTATCTGTGATGCGCTTCTCGGGGCAGCCGGACTGCGTGATATCGGGACCCACTTCCCGGCTTCCTCTTCTGAATTCAAAGGCATCGACAGTAAGGTGCTGCTGAAGCGAACCCTGGCCCTGGTATTGGAAAAAGGATATACCATCGGGAATATGGATACGACCATCGTCCTCCAGAATCCAAATATCAGTTCCTATGTGCCGGAAATGATAAAAACACTTGCTCAAGTCTTGAATACTGATGAATCCCGGATCTCCATTAAAGCCAAGACAAGCGAAAAGCTGGGATTTATCGGAAGGGAAGAAGGTCTTTCGGCATATGCCATCATTTTATTACAGGAATCCTGATCCTTAATTCATTACTGTTTTCTTCTTCTCCGTAAAAAATGCAACTGAAAAATCATCGATCATTACTGGCTTCTTCCCGCTGTTCCAGATATAAATCTTTAGAATTTTTCCCGGAATCCTGAATTCAGGCAATGTTATGGAGAACCTGCAATTTCTCCAAACCCCAATCAGATTATCAGGAACATCATTGACAGGGAATCCATACCAGTAATTCCCGTGCTGATCGATGCTGTCCATACTCAGGACAAACAATGCTTTATCTGACGATCCTTTTATACTGTCGCGAATCCAGACGCTTCCTTCTACGTAAAATACAGCCGGGAAGGATGATAAAACTTCTGGCTTTATCTCAAGTGTGGCACTATAAGGATGGAGGGAATCCAGGTACCCGACAAACCTGCCTGAAAGTGCGTATGGTACATTTTTATTAAAAGAATGCTTCCAACCATCTGAAACTTCTTCAAAACTGGTCTGGTACAATTTGCAGGGATGGGCCATGTCCATATTATACCCAGGAATTTCATCATTTCCGCCAAGACACTTTTGGTAAACCGAATCAGTTTTAAGGAATACATACTGGTATTTTGCCTTGTTCATGCTGTATGGATGGATGATGTAATGTGTGTATTGCCATGTCTGAAGAAGGTTTAAAGCCACAAATGGAAAGAGCAGAAGGAGTACCAGCGTTGTACCGGTTTTGGTTTCTTTGTGGCTCAGTAAGATGGCCAGCAGGAGGGCATAGATACCGTAATAATCAATGAAAGCCCTTGCCCCGAAACTATCTCCATAATACCAGTTCCACCATGATGCGATGATATAGATGCTGAGGATGATGAAAAAGCCCATGCTGAAAAACCGGTAAAGATTCTGGAATGCCAGCCGGAAGCATCCCAGCAGGGCCAAAAAGATCAGCGGAGTATAAATGAAAAGCCCTTTACGGTAACTGAAAAGTACATTGCGTATTTGCGGATGCCCAAACAGGAATCCTTCATCCTTATATGACCAGATGTACCAATGGCCGGTCTGGATATGCCATAAGATAAACTGGATCGAAACCACGAGGATGAAAGTTGCCAGGAAAAAAAGAACAGCAGATTTCCTTTTTTGCAGAAACCTGGCCATCGTCCGGACTTCTTCTCCCATATTGAACAGGAACGGAATTAGTAAGATGACGATGCCATTCGTGGGCCGGATCAGCACGGTTAATCCAAGAAATAAACCTGCAAACGTAATGTACTTTAGCCTGGGACTTTTAATTGAACGGCAAAAATACCAGAGAAACCCGTTGATGGCAAAAAAGGAGTAACCATGCGACATGCAGGGTTGCCAGATCGAATAATAAAAGAGATTCGTTCCCAGGAGAATGGTAACGATGATAATAGCTGACAGGATGGGCTGTATTCTGAAATGCTGCAATATTTTCTTCAGGTAACAGAGTCCGAGAAACAGATAGAACAGTGCTCCCAACCCGGTAAACAGCTGAAAAAAGAAAGAATATCCTGAAATTTCGATCCCCCCGGTCCAGGAAAAGAAGGTTGCAAGAAGAAAAAAGGGTAACAGCAGTAATGCTTCTCCCGCAAAGTACTTGTTCACTATCCTGTTGCCGGATTTCACGAGGTAACCCGGTTCATACCTGTTATACCCAAGGATCTTTTTTTCTCTTTCGGTCACCTTGTGGTATGTGATGTCATGATCGATCAGCAACGCAGGTAAGTAGGCATAATAACCAAGCCCATCACTGGAAATGATCAATTTCCAGCCCGCAAGATCACCGCGGAATAGGCGGTTGCTGGCAAAAAAAGCCAGCATAAGGCAAGCCAGGCAATACAAGACAATCTTTGGATAATTCTGATGCTGCATTTTAATTGAATGGATTTAACTGTTGATGTAAACCCGGTTGAAAAGTCAAATGTAAAGAAATATTGTAACTGCCAGAGGCACGCTGAAAAAAAATATTTACATTTACTTCGGTTATGTAAAGTATTATCCCCTGATGAGTTTTAACTTTAAATCTTTCATCCATGGAAACAACCGGTACCCTTGGAAACTATGTTGAGATAAAAGATCAAAAGATCGAATTGGAAGGTGTAACGCTTCTTCACCTTAATGAAATCCGTAAATGGACCCAATTCCTTTCCATTCTCGGGTTTGTGGCAGTCGGATTGCTTTTTTTCCTTGGAGTTATTATGCTGGTAGTTTCATTTTTCCGGCCACCTTTCCAGTATGACGAACTTGGTATAATAGGTCCCTTTCTGTGGATCTTTTATATTTTTTTTGCGGTGATTTATTTTTTCCCGGTTCTGTACATGTATCAGTTTTCAAGGTATGCCAAACAATCGCTGATGCAGATCGGGTCAGGAGGATCTTCCAGTGAGATAATGGCCCATGCAATCTTATTCCTGAAGAAACATTTTCGATACGTCGGCATCTTTACCATCGTTATGCTTGCCGTTTACCTGCTGGTGATCATCGGGGTGATCATCGCTTTTGCAATCAGGTAAGATGCAGGTGTTTTCCGACAGGTTTTTTTCATGGCTATTCTGAAACCAGGGTTCCTGCCTTTTCCATTTTTATCTTCATCTTTAACAATGGAAGCGCGAAAACTGCGTTATTTGAATACGATCGCCTATGCCCTGAATTTACCTTCGCATTCATCCCAAAAACAGAGCAACGCCATGAAACATAAGAATGGCCGTGGATCGCACCCATTAATTCCATATCGAAAAAACCTTGACCTGGTCATCTTTTTTCTGCTTTTCTATTCTTTTTCAGGTTCTTCACAGGATAAAGCAGCGCTTAATACGGCCCGGAACTGCAGCTATATGAAAGAAATAGAGAAGGAGATGATTGCCGAGATCAACCTTGTTCGCAGTGATCCTTCCGGGTATATCAAGTACCTCAGTTATTACTATGAGCTGGCAAAGCTGAACCTCGATCATTTCGGGAAGGGAAAACGGAAGTATTCGCTATCGATCCAGTATGAAAAAATAAATGGCGTTGAAAGGAAAAGAAAAGTGGATACGGTCTGGACCAATGAATATGAAGAAGAAGTTCATGCCATCGAAAGTTTGTTGAAGGACCTGAGAAAATCTCCGCCCTTATCCATACTGGAACCGGATAGAGGAATCTATGAAGCGGCCCGTAAGCATGGGCTTGACCAGGACCGGCACAACTGGTCACTGGGGCACAAGGGAAGTGACGGATCCTGGCCCAGCGAACGAATCCGGAAATATTCACCCCTGATGATAACGGGAAATGAGAACCTGGCCGGGAGATACCCGGAACCTACTGCAAGGGACATTGTGATCCAACTCCTGATCGATTCGGGTATCCCTGAATACGGGCACCGTTATAACATGCTCGATCCGAAATGGACCCATGTGGCTTGCTATACCAGCGGACTCAAAGGCGATATGTATCAGTGGATCCAGGAATTCGGGCAGAAGAAGTAAATCTGGATGCTGGATGCTGGATGCTGGATCCTGGTTGTGTGAGTATGTGTCATGAGTAAAGGGAGGGAATAAATATTGAATAGGAGGATTGGGGATGAAGCCTGAATTATCCAGCATCCAGCATCCAGCATCCAGCATCCAGCATCCAGCATCTGACTTTATAAACTTTATGAACTTTAACGTTTGGAGAAGTCAGTTCTTTTTTCTAAATTTGCCGTCCGTTTAAAAATCTTAATCATTTAAAATCAAACAGATGTTGAACCAGTACGAAACCGTTTTCATTATGACTCCCGTTTTATCTGAAGAACAGATGAAGGAAACGGTTGAAAAGTATCAGAAATTTCTGATCAGTAAACAGGCGGAGATTGTCCACGAGGACAATTGGGGTTTACGAAAGCTCGCCTATCCCATCCAGAAAAAATCAACCGGATTCTATCATTTGATCGAATTCAAATCCGAACCGGAAATGATCCGTGAATGGGAAGTGATGTTCAAAAGGGATGAGCGCATCCTGCGTTTTCTGACCGTTGCTCTTGAAAAACATGCTATCGCTTACAATGAAAAAAAGCGAAACAAGGCAAAAACAGAAAAACAAAAAGAAGAATAACCCAATTGTAGAACTTAAAAACGAAAAAAATGGCAACACAACAAGCCGGCGAAATAAAATACCTGACCCCGATTGCAGTTGATACTAAAAAGAAAAAATACTGCCGGTTCAAAAAAAGTGGTATCAAGTATATCGATTACAAGGATGCAGATTTCCTTCTGAAATTTGTGAATGAACAAGGGAAAATCCTCCCCCGCAGAATCACCGGTACCTCAACAAAGTATCAGCGGAAAGTAGCACAGGCAATTAAAAGGGCACGACACTTAGCGTTAATGCCTTATGTAGCAGATCTTTTAAAATAGGGAGGACAAAATGGAAGTTATTTTAAAACAGGATGTTCCTAATCTGGGATATGCCAACGAGAAAGTAAATGTTAAACCGGGATATGCAAGAAACTTCCTGATCCCCCAGGGAATCGCCATTCTTGCTACGGAACCCAACAAAAAAATCCTGGCTGAAAATCTTAAGCAAAAAGCATTCAAGGAAGATAGAGTCAGGAATGAAGCAGAAGAGCTTGCAAAGGAATTGAAGGATATTACCGTTAAAATTGGCGCCAAAGCTGCTGAATCAGGAAAGATCTTCGGAAGCGTCAATGCAATTCAGATCGCACAGGCATTAAAAGATCAGTTCAAGTTGGATATCGACAGAAAAAAAATTCATGTCGATGGCGAACACATTAAAGA
Source organism: Bacteroidales bacterium (assembly GCA_049516815.1). Lineage (GTDB taxonomy): Bacteria > Bacteroidota > Bacteroidia > Bacteroidales > FEN-979 > FEN-979. Next base: position 12,733 of record JBEKST010000009.1, read on the forward strand.
ATTGGGCACTTACAAAGCCAGGATAATCCTTCATAAAGAGATTCAACTCGACATCAACTTTGAAGTTTTCGCCGAATAAGAAGATATATTATTGCTTTCCAGAAAACAGGTAAAACACATACATTCCCTGAGACAGAAAAAGTTCAGGGAAATCCATCGCCAGTTCCTGGCGGAAGGGTCGAAACTAGTCACAGATATCCTTGAAAGCCCATACAAGATTATAACCATTTATGCACTGGCTGAATGGCTGATGCGTAATGAAAACATCCTCCATTCAAAAAATATTCCATTCACGGAAATCACAAAGGAGGAAATGGACAGGATCACAGCGCTCTCTTCTCCCAGCCCCGCACTGGCAATCACTGAAATCCCTTCGCCACCAGTCCTTCCTGCTGCTGCAATCCATGACATCGTGCTGGTACTCGATGATATCAAAGATCCGGGAAACCTGGGAACCATCGTCAGGATCGCAGATTGGTTTGGGATAGAATCGATCATTTGCTCTGAAAACACCGTCGACCTTTACAACCCAAAGGTGATTCAAGCTACCATGGGATCGGTAGCACGGGTCAATGTAGCTTATTTCAACCTTCCGGAATTTCTTTCTTCCCTCGATCCGGTAATTAAAATCTATGGTACTTTCCCGGAAGGCGAAAACATCTATTCAATGAAACTGGATCCCAAGGGGATCATTCTTATCGGCGGCGAATCCTCCGGGATTTCACCGGAGGTTGTTTCAAGGGTTACTGATAAGATCAGCATTCCTTATTATACAACGGCTACCGTCCGGGACCATGCAGAGTCATTGAATGCATCGATTGCCACAGCTATTGTTTGTTCCGAATTCCGGAGAAGAACAGGATAAACCATAGGTTATATCGTATGATTAATTTCGATCTTATGAAGATCCTTCAGCCATTTGTTAAAAGAATCCTGGTTTTATTTTCGTTTTTTCTTATGACCGGAATGAACCTGGCAATGGCGCAGGTCCCGGATACGCTTCCAAATGTCAACCGGGTTTATGGGAATAGGATCAAAACTGTATTGCTGTACAAAGATGGGTTTGAAATGTCGGCACCTGTAATGAATATCAGCTCGGGTGAACGGCTGAGACTATCCTTTGATGAATTGGATTCCGACCTGAAACGGTTCCGTTATACCATCCGCCATTGTGAAGCAGACTGGACTACTTCTTCAGAACTGATGATTTCGGATTATATCGAAGGGTTCCAGGATGATGCGATCAACGATTTTGGTTATTCCTATAATACGACTACTAATTTTACTCATTATTCCCTGGTATTTCCGACCTCAAACCTGCGTCCGAAACTTTCAGGTAATTACATTATTATTGTGTACCTCGATGATCCTTCCAATGTGATACTTACCTGGAGGTTCATGGCTGTGGAGAATACGGCCCTTTCGGTTGCCGGGAATGCACACCAGGCAAACAATGTAAACGACCGGTTCACCCGGCAACAGGTTGATTTTACACTGGAATACAACGGGATGACGATCAATGACCCGACACGGGAAATTAAAATCGTGATTACACAGAATGACCGCTGGGATAATGCGATCAGGGGGCTTACGCCAAGGTTTGTCAGGGGATCGTCACTGGACTATACCGATGAGCCTCAGAGTTTGTTCAACGGGGGAAATGAATTCCGTTCATTCGATATAAAAAGTCTGTTATACCAATCGGAACGGATCCGGAAGATCGATTATGATAAAAATGGATACCATGTGTATTTGCTGGATGACTTGCAAAGGACCTTTAAAAATTATATAACAGATAAAGAGATCAATGGCCGGAAGCTGATCAAGAATGAGGATCATGCCCAGAACAGCGACATTGAGGCCGATTATGCCCATGTTCACTTTTTCCTGCCGTTTGAAGCGCCTTTAAGCAATGGCCAGATCTACATCCTTGGCGCCGTGACCGACTGGCAGCTCAACGACAGCAGTCAGATGAGTTATAATTTTCAGCGAAAAGGGTATGAAAAGACATTGTTCGTAAAACAGGGTTACTACAATTATATTTACGTTTTTAAAGACAACAGAACCGGCAGGTCGGATGAATCGCTTATTGAAGGAAATCACTGGGAAACAGAAAATGAATATACCATCTGGGTATATTATCATCCCACCGGAGCCCAATACGACCATTTGATCGCTGTACAGAACCTCAATACGATCCATTAGAACGGATACCCGATCCCGAAATTCCAGATGATGTCGGATAGTCCGAGTTTCCCTGCATACCAGTGGTTGTTTGAAAAGTAGGAAGGAACCCTGATGGGAACAGCAGGGTCGAATCTTATGATGAAATAATCAAAATCAGCACGGATCCCGATCCCGATGTCGATGGCGATATCAGGAACGAAATACTTTAGCAGGAATTTCCCGCCGGGGAGGTCCGGAGTATCATGAAGGAGCCACACATTCCCCATGTCCATGAAAAATGCTGAACGAAAGTACTTATAGATCGGAAAACGGTACTCAAGATTCAACTGCAATTGCATATCACCGGTCTGGTCGAATGAATTACCAATGGTATCGTTGTGATAGTGACCAGGCCCCAATGTTCCCATTTTCCAACCCCTGAGATCATTTGCCCCACCGGCAAAAAATTCCTTTTCAAAAGGAATAGAAGTAGAATTTCCATATGGAATGCCGACACCTGCATAAAACCGTGTAACCAGCGAACTGGTTTTGGAGAAAAAATGATAAAACCGCAGATCCAGGTCGGGACGAACAAATTGTGCATACTGAAGATTAAAAAGAGTATAATAACCAGAAGATGATTTTGGCGCTTTAAAAATTTCATCAATGCCATATAGGAGGTTTCCACCAGTTTCTAAATTGGACCGGATGTAGAAAAAATCTTTGACATTGTTGACATCCTGCCCGTTATAGGTAAAAGTATATCTCAGCCCGGCAACAAGGTGATCGGTGTACTGGTTTTTGAGTCTTTTGTCAGTAAGGCTGTCAAGATAAGCGGTAAAGATGGAGTCGGGGAAAAGTTTCACCAGGGTGATTTCCACAGGATTAAGCACGTGCTTTATCTTGTCTGTCTGGTTCCAGGAATAGCCAAATGAGATATTGGAAATATGACGATTATAATCCGGTCTTGTCTGAAAGTCGTAACCCATGGAGATCATGGTGCGGGGCTTGAATGTTTTCGGCAGTCTTTCGGGTCTGACCGGGATCAGGAACTGGGGGAAGGTCAGGCTTGTATTAACCCCGAATTCGACGGTATTGAATAAGTTTTTTGTTGTTTCGGGGCCGATGTTGCCCTGCATCTGGGCTGCACCGCTGAGGTTGATCCTGAATAATTGGGCTCCCCTGAAGATATTCCGGTTCATATAGTTTATGCTTCCCTGCACCCCAAAAGCTCCTGCAGAGTTCGTGCCATCGGTGGAGATAGAAAAAGAGTTCACCGGAGCACGGGAGAGAAGGATCTTACAGTCGAGCTTATCGTGGCTTTGCGGCCCGGTTCCGGAAGCTTCATGAAGCTGGATATTCATATAATCGAATACCTGCAGCGAAGCTAACTGCGAGTAAGTTTGGTTTACGTCGCTGAGGTTAAACCAGGTTCCGCTTTTAATAAAGATCATCTGTGCCAGGGTCCTGGGTTTCAACCGTAATTTGTTCTTGAAAAGGAAATAGTAGGTATTATCTGTTGTGTCATGCCTCGAGGGTTTGAATGTGACCATAAGGGTGTCGTACCGGAGAGTATCCGACTGCAGCAGTCTGTATTTGGGGTAGATCAGGATTTTTCCGATGATATACCGGATATGTTTCGATTCGGTAAAAGTTCCCAGGTACTGAATGGACGGAATGACAGGGTTCCGGATTTCGATGGTAACATCCATTTTATGGTTGTTGAATGTGCTGTCGACCCGGTAGCGGATGTATAAATTGGAAAAATGATAATAGCCGTGATTCATGAGTGCATTGGTGATCCTGCTGCGTTCCCCGTCAAGTAGGTATGTATCGTAGTTATGACCTGCATGGATCAGGGCTCTTGTAGTATCAAGGAAAACAAATTTTGCCAGTTGTGTATCGGCAATGGCATAGCGGATGCTGCGCATAGTATAGGGGATATTGGGCCGGATCACATAAACCACAGTGGCTTTTCTCTTATGAAGGATGACAGAATCTTTGATGTTTGCATTAAAATATCCTTTATTTGCCAGGTAGAGCCCCATTTGCTTCTTTGCAATCATGGTAAGGTTTGAATCCAGCAATACGGGTGGTCTTCCCAGCTTGGTTCTCATCCATTTCTTAAACTTAGTATCATTCCCTTTTGACCCTGCATTATAGAATGCGATGTTGGTCCTGAAGAGACCGAATAGTTTAGAATTCGGTTCCTGCTGAAGATATCCTGAAAGTTCATCTTTGGAAACTTTATTGGAAGCGATCCTGAACTTGTTCTTGATCAGTAGATGTTCATTCGGTGGAAGATTCCGGGTTACATTACAACCAGCAAAAAAAAGTATTGCAAGGAACATTAACAGAATGCCGGTTGTAGATCTTCTTCCCAAATGATTGTGATAAAAAGTAAAAAACAAAAGTAATGAGAAAAATTAACAGTGAATGGGGGACAAGGAAGAATGAAGAATGAATGAAAATACTATTTGTCGAGATTGAAAAGGTGGAAAAGGATCCTTCAATTCATTTTCTGGGATACCTATACCTTTATCGGAAATCATCAAGGTAATATTTCCGCTATCATTTTTCAATAATACATCAACTGATTGATCCCCAGAAAATTTTAAAGCGTTTTCCAGGACATTTGTCAAAGCAGTGTTCAACATATAACGGATGCCATAAATAGAGAGAGATTTGGAAGTGCCAGGGAAACCGTTAAAATGTATTGCCAGACGATTTTTATAAATACTCTTGTCGAAATATTCCTTGATCTCATAAAGAAGTTCATCGAACCGGATTTCCTCTCGGTTTTGTTCGGTTATTTCAAAATCAGCCTGGGCCAGGTTCAGGAGATTCCTGGTAATGGCATTACTGCATCTAAAAGAAAAATATTTTGCATTTTTATTAAGATGCAGTATAATTTGATTAGTGACAGAAATCCAAAAATAAAAAGAACCTCCAAACAAAAAATCCAGCCCAGTGTACTTTTATACTTATCAAATTATAGATAACCAGTATATCACATGGATTAAAAATGTTTGAGGTATAAATTATGTAACTTTCCAAAATATGGAAAGTTTTGCATAATTTTGTTTATGTTTTTCTATTGTTGTTTAAAGGGTTATTGGAACCTGTTCAAATCGGCAAGTATAAAGATTATTTTTTTTATCTTACCCTTGTTCAGTTATAATCAGAATATTCTTGAAACTCCTCTTAAATATCCTTGGGCAGGAGGACTAAACTCCTGCCAGTTCGGTAAAATCGATATCAATCTCGATGGGATTGAAGACTTAGTCATTTTCGATCGCCAAGGCAACAGGATCCTTCCTTTTATCAATGAGGGAATCCCTGATTCAATAAGCTATTCCTTTCACCCTGAATTAGTTTCATTATTTCCAGAACTGCATGATTGGGTGTTTTTTTATGATTATGATTGCGACGGAAAAAAGGATATTTTCACCTATGGGAATGGAAGTATCCGGGTTTTTCATAATATTTCTGATACAGTTCTTAAATTCGAACTTGTCACCAATATGATTGAATCATACTATTATAATGGCCTGGTTGGGATTCTCGGTACAACGGTAGACTATCCGGCAATTTCTGATATTGACGGGGATGGTGCAGTTGATATCCTTACTTTTTTTGGGCTTGGGTCTTATATAGAATATCACCGGAATCTTTCCATTCAAAATTACGGGAATTGCGACAGTCTTGATTACAAACTCACTAATAGTTGCTGGGGCAATTTCATGGAAAGTGCTTATTCAGATTCAATCACATTGAATATTGTTTGTCCCTATAAGAAAAGTCCGATAATGTTTTCATGTTCTGAAACTGAAAAAGATTCAAAACATGTCGGATCAACACTTCTTACCATTGATCTTAATAATGATGGAGTTAAAGATCTGCTCACAGGTGGCATTAATTTCCCTAATATTATAGCCTTATATAACGGTGGAACCAGGGATTCGGCCCATATGGTAAGCGTTGACACATTGTTCCCTTCCTATTCTAAACCTGTGCACCTCTTTGATTTTCCTTGTCCATTTTTCATCGATATAGACAATGACTCAATTAATGACCTTATAGTCTCTCCATTTGATCCGACGAATAATCCAGCCTATGTGATTGCTGATAATTTCCGGTGTGTATGGTTCTATAAAAATATGGGAACAAACAGTAACCCTGATTTCCAGTTTATAACCGACCGGTTTTTTATCAGCGAGATGATTGGGGTAGGATCAAATGCTTTTCCTGTTATATATGATGTTAACGGAGATGGATTACCTGATCTTCTTATCGGAGACTTCGGGTATTACGACAGTTCCTATTATAAGAAAGGTTATTTATATTCTGACTACACATCAAAAATTGCTTACTATAAAAACATAGGTACCCGTAACAATCCATTATTCCATCTGGAAACTGATGATTTTGCCAATCTCTCCTCACTGCATTTAAAAGGTATTTACCCGACTTTCGGTGATCTTGATGGTGATGGAAGTGACGACATGATCATTGGCAATTCTGATGGTACAATCATATTTTTCAGGAATACTGCAGCACCTCATAATGACCCTATATATGCCCAACCTCAACTTCATTACAAAAATATCAAAACAGGTACATTCAGTACGCCACAATTGTTTGATTTGGATAAAGACGGATTAAAGGATCTGATCATCGGTGAACAGAATGGCAACCTGAGCTATTTCAGAAATATCGGTACTGCTTATGATCCGTCATTTTCTCTGGTGACAGACAGTCTGGGAAAGATCAACGTTACAAATTATAACCTGTCCTATTATGGTTACAGTACCCCTTGCTTTTTCAGGGATAAAGATGGAAACACTAGACTATTGGTTGGTTCAGATGAAGGAAAAATCCATTATTTCATAGATATTGACGGCCATCTGAATGAAAAATTCATAGAATCGGATTCATTGTTCAACTTAGTCAGTGGCACTCCTTTCCAGATCTCATCAGGATGGCGTACTGCACCGGCAATCGGTAATCTTACAGATTCACTGTTTATGGATCTTATTGTCGGCAATTACTCCGGAGGATTGAACTACTATTCAAAAGGTGACAAACCTCAGGTAATCTCATCTGTTCATGAGCAGCATGAACCCTTTAAAAATCATTTTACTATTTTCCCAAATCCCGCTGATCAATTCGTTAATGGAGTTGTAAGTTTATCCACCCAAAATAAACAGATAACCGTAAGTCTCATCGATGTAATGGGGGAAATCCTTCTGGAAAGCCAGACCGGTCAAAATTTCAGCCTTTCATTATCAAATATTCCATCTGGTTTTTATATTCTCAGGGCTGGAAATTTAATTCAAAAGCTCATCATCAGGCATTGAGTTTTTAGTACAATGATGGTTTATCCATCCAAGAGCAGGGCAGTTTGATTCAGGAAAAAGGAACTGGGTATGTTAATAATAAAACGGATGGAATAGAAACAATAAAGAAAGAATTTATTTGGGTATGATAAAAATAAAAAACTGTACCTTTAATCCATGAAATGCAATCTGAATTTTATTTGTTCATTCATCTTTCTTATTCTGATTGTTGAGTGTTCGTTTGGCCAGTATCCTCCGCCTGCGGGCCACCCAGGAACCACTGCTATCTATAAGGACAGTTCTGTCTTTTATGCCTGGGCTACAAACTGTAGCGTTGTCAGAGGTTTTGTTAATATTGCAGATACAAATTTTTATTATAACGGCTCAAACCGCACAACCTATGGTAATATTTATATGACCACAGGCATTCCTGACAACCTGGTACTCAGCCTTGGAGATGGAGGTTCTGCCACTCTGACATTTGACACCGTTATTTCAGACCAGGAAGGCTGGGATTTTGCGGTGTTTGAAAACGGATTTGCTGACAATTTTCTTGAACTTGCTTTCGTTGAAGTTAGTTCCGACGGTGTCCATTTTGTGCGCTTCCCTTCAGTTTCGTTAACACAGACACAGAAACAGGTTGGACCTTTTGATACACTGGATACAAGAAAGCTCTATAATCTTGCCGGGAAATACCGGGTGTTTTATGGTACTCCATTTGATCTTTACCAGCTTAAAGACAGCGTTGGAATAGATATTCATCATATCACGCATATCCGCATAGTAGATGTGGTAGGCTGCATTCAGGATGCTTATGCACGGTATGATTCACAAGGACATAAAATTAATGATCCATGGCCAACACCTTTTGATACCGGGGGATTTGACCTTGACGCTGTCGGGCTTGTTCACAATGCACCTAATGGCGTTGATGATAACAAACACCTTCCGCAGGTCAGCATCATCCCGAATCCGTGTTCACAAAAGGCCGGATTTTTTGCAGGAACTTCAGCTCCTCTGCATTATGAGATTACTAACCAATTGGGTCAAATATTAATTCAATCATCTTTTTCTGTTAGTACATCGGTTGATATTGCTAACTTACCGTCAGGGATTTATATCGTAACTTTCACAAACCCTTTATCCTTATTGCAATTAACAAAAAAGATAATTAAGTATTGAATCCACTTCGAAAAGTCTGATAAAATTTTCTCTTTTGGGCTAAAGCCCTGTTTATTAACCGTTTGCCTTACCCCAGCCTTAAGGCTGGGGTAATTGAAATTCAGCAACTTATGGACTTTAGTCCAAAATTTATGATATTTCGGAGGGGACTCAGTATTAATACTTTTTTTAAATTTGACTTTCTTGTCAGGATGAATATACCGATTTATCTCCTCTGT
>JBEKST010000010.1:0-21588 GCA_049516815.1 Bacteroidales bacterium
GCTTCCTACGATGAAAACGAAAAATTATCCTGTTAAAGAATGCTTTTTACCCACAGGAGACGGTTCAACTTTACAGTGGTCTATTACCCTACCTATTAACCAAAGTTCCAACCTACGGACAAGGAGGGCTTGTAATAGCGAAATTGGGAGGAGTTTGTCACCCTCGAAGTTCCGGAATTGTCTAAATTATGATTTTATGGATTATTTGAACGTGCGTGTTCAGGGATACCCTTATACCGCTATTTGGGGGGGGGATTTCCGCTTAGAATATCTTGGGAGAAAGGTTTTAATTACCTTATTGTTCTATATATTACTTTCCTGTTGTACTTGGGGTCCATTTTTAGGAAGAACGCTTTAAAATATATTAGTTACAATGATTTCTAATAAAGTCATAAGCCTTCATTAATCCAAGTTCACCAGCTTTACTCATATCTAAACAGGCGCCATTCTTATCACCCATTTCAAATTTATCAAAACCCCTTCTATAGTATGCCTCTGCATATTGAGGGTTAAGTTCGATGGCTTTACTATAATCCTGTATAGCACCTCTTTGATCCTTAAGAAAATCTTTAACCAACCCCCGACCATAGTAAGCCATTTCGTCTAAAGGGTCTAGTTCAATAGTTTTATTAATATCTTGTAATGCCCCTTGATAATCATTTAACTCAGTCTTTGCCATACCCCGACCACAATATGCCTCTGCGTGTTTGGGATTAATCTCAATAACTTTAGAAAAATCCAATATAGCACCGCTGTAATCCTTGATGTTAGTCTTTGCCATACCTCGAACAAAGTATGCATTTATGTATCTAGGATTAATTTCAATAGCTTTATTATAATCCATAATAGCACCATTGTAATCGTGATGTTCAACCTTTGAATTACCCTGATTCCAATATGTTTTTAATTCGGAATCTTGAAGTTTCGCCTTTGTTTCTGTCTCATCCCTTCTAGTGCGAGCGGTTGTATCATAAGGACTAATCTCAAGAGCATTATCAAAATCATTAAAAGCGCCCCTGTAATCTTTGAGGGAATCCTTTGCAATACCCCGATAAAAATATGCCCTTTGGTTTGTTGGATTAAACTCAATTACTTTAGTAAAATCCTGAATAGCACCTTCATAATCTTGAAGTATCTTCTTTACAAGACCTCGATTAAAATACGCCTCTTCATATCGAGGATCAATCTCAATAGCTGTACTAAAATCCTTAATAGCACCATTATAATCTTGAAGTGACTGCTTTGCATTACCTCGATTATTGTATGCCTTTGCGTGTCGAGAATCAATTTCAATAGCTTTATTAAACTCTTGGACAGCCACACTGAAATCCATAAACGCAATTCTTGCCAAACCACGTTTACAATATGCCTCAGCGTCTAAAGGTTTAATTTCATTTGTCTTATTAAAATCAGGAATAGTCCGACTCGTACTATTACCTGTATTGTTACCAGCAGAAGAGCCAAAATGTGCGGATTTATAGTTATTAAGTTCTCGATATATCCCTTCTGCCATTTTTTCTTGGTTATAGTCCTTATCAAACGACCACTTGAAATAATGTTTACCCGACCCTAATTGTTCACTTTCCCAAGAAATTCTTACCGTGTTAATGTTCCATTGGATAAAAAATTTTTCATAACCTGAATGCTCATATGAAGCGAGGGTAATCTGTTCTGGCTGGTATTTGTGAATTTCTAAGAGGGGAAAATAGTGTTTAAGGGAATTAATCAATGATGAATATTTATTAGTTATTCCACCCTCAATGTTAAATTGAGTTATTTGACGCCTTTTTTCTCGATTAAAATAAAGAAGGATAATACAAACAATAAAGAGAATTAATCCTATTATCGCCATGTTGAAATTTTTTAATCTAACTTGTCCGAGAAATATTTTACGATCGATCCTGAGGATCAGATTTTGATTCCATGTATTTTTGATTTTATTCTATTAATATAGGTTAAGCAATAAGACTTGAAAGTTAAGGAAATATTTTATAATGTCAAGTTCTAAGGTTAAAAACACATTTTACATGCCCCTTCTCTCCAATAAATAGATATATCCCGTAAAAAACTAATTTACAGTTGTGTTAGCGTAATTCTTGTATTTGTAGTAGTAATCCCCGACCAACCTCCCCACCTTCGGCTGTTGGCAAACTCCCTTTTCTGCGGTCGGCTTCCTACGATGAAAACGAAAAATTATCCTGTTAAAGAATGCTTTTTTCAACTCTGGGAGACGGGTTGAAGGAGACATGGTATTATTTACCCACCGATTAACCAAAACCCCAACCAACAGACCAGGAGGGCTTCCAATGGCTAAACCGGCAGTAATTTGAACTCGTCGAAGACCAGCGAAACGGTAAATTTTGATCTTTGGATTGTCTGAACGTACGTCTTCAGGGGTACCCATATACCGCTATTTTTGGAGATATTGCCCGCTAAGAATATCTTGGCAAAAAGGTTTTAAATACTATATTGTTCTATATACTCTTTTCTTGTATCATTTGGTCTCCATTTTTAGGAAGTATGCTTTGAAGAACCCCGACAATAGTAAACATCTGCAGACTTTTTATTTGCAGGTATAAAAAAAGGACGAAAACACCTTTTACCGTCCCCTATATCGTCCCCTCGAGAAAAAACAAACGCCGTATGTGATTGATCTACGGCGTTATATACTGAATTGTTTGTACCCGGAGCCGGAATCGAACCGGCACGAGATTGCTCTCATTGGTTTTTGAGACCAACGCGTCTACCTATTCCGCCATCCGGGCGAAGAGGGTGTGGGTGTGAGTGTGAGTGTTCCCCTCCCTCTTGGGGGAGGGGTCAGGGGTGGGGGCGGGCGCAAAGATATTCAAATTTTCTTTTCCAATCCAATCTACCCTGTTGCAGCAACTTATTTCCTTACCCTTACCGGGTAGGCCGGGCGGGAAGGCTGGCTTGCAGGATTGTCATTCAATTCATCAAGAATAACCTGTATTGCCTTGTCCAGCTGGGGATCTTTTCCTGCCGCAACTTCCGAAGGAAGCTGTTCCACCTCGATATCCGGTGCGATGCCTTCGTTCTCTATCCTCCAGCCCTCTTCGCTCCAGAAGGCCACATTGGGAGCGGTTACATAGCCGCCGTCCATGAGCGTCGGGAAATTCAGGATGCCAACCAGGCCTCCCCAGGTCCGCTTGCCGATGAGCTTGCCCAGGTTCTCCTTCCGGAATGTCCAGGGCAGGTAATCCCCGCCGCTGCCTGCATATTCGTTTATCAGCATCACCTTCGGCCCCTGGATCGCGGCATTGGGCGCCTTGATGTCCTGGCCGTAACGGGTAGCCCAGTAGTTCAGGTGCGGACGGCGGAGGATATCGGTGATATAATCCGCAAGGGAACCTCCGCCGTTGAATCGTTCGTCGATGATGATCGCTTCACGGTTGGATTGCGGGAAGAAATAGCGCTTGAAGTAATCATGACCGGCCGTGGCGGTATTAGGGACATAGACATAGGCCACTTTCCCGTTCGTGGCTTCCGTCACTTTTTTCAGGTTGTTCTCAACCCAGTAACGGTTCCTCAGGTCGCTCTCATTCTCGATGGGCACTACCGTTACAAGACGGGAATCACTTCCATCGGCATGCGGGCCAACCTTGATCTCCGTGAGCTTCCCGGCACAATTTTCCATGAGGCTGTAAACACTTTCCGGCGTTTTTAACTCTTGTCCGTTCACAGCGAGAAGATACTCCCCGGCCTTGACATTTACGCCGGGTTCCGTAAGCGGCGATCTCAACTCGGGTGTCCAGTTCAGGCCTCCGTAGATCTTACTGAAACGGTAATGGCCGTTGTCGATCGTGTAATCGGCGCCAAGGAGTCCAACGGGAACGATCTTTACCGAACGGTACTGCTCCCCGCCAAAGGTATAAGAATGCCCCACGGACAATTCACTGCACATCCATCGTGTCAGACGGGTGAAATCGTCACGGCAGGAGAGGGAGGGAAGGAACTGCTCGTATTTTTTGCGGATGCTTTTCCAGTCGGTCCCCTGCATGCCCGGATCGTAGAAATAATCGCGATTGATGCGCCAGATGTCGCTGAACATCTGCTTCCATTCTGCAACGGGATCGATCCTGATCTGCACGGCGTCAAGGTTCAGGCTTCCCTTTCCCGCTTCGATCTTGTCGCCGGTCTTGGTCAGAAACCAGTTGTCGTTGAGGTTGTACAGGATCTTGCACTTGTTGGCCGAAAGGGCAAACCCGTTCAGAGCATCGAGGATCACATTGTCCTTCTTCGTCTCCAGGTTGAAGCTGTGCAGCTTGCCGTTCATGTTGCCGTCCGATTGAGGGATGGCAGGATTTTCTATATAGTAGATCTGCTTATCGGGACCCGGCGTGAGACCGGAATAAACGCCGGGGCCGACGGGCAGTGCAAGGATACGGTCGGAAATGCTCTCCACATCGATGATGGTCTTCGCCGGGGCAGCCGTGTCTCCTTTTGCCTTGTCCTTATCTTTGGATTTATCCTTCTTCTCATTTTTATCTTTCCCTTCACCGGCATCCTTTTTCGGCTCATCCTTGATCTTCTCCTCATCGCTCTCTTTCAGCAGGGGGTTTGGGGAGGTTTTATCGAGTATGGCCATGTAGATATTGTTCTTCATGTGCATGTCCTCGGTGGAGAGATCGAACCACTGCCTCACGGGACCTGCATCGGTCGATCCCAGGAAGTACAGGTATTTCCCGGTTTTATCGAATACCGGACCGGAGCAATCGCTAAGCCCGTCGGTAACCGGGAAGAATTTGTCCTGGTCGAGGGAATAGACCCAGATGCGCAGGATGTTGGTCGGGGTGACCATGGAATAGGCGATCCATTTCGAATCGGGCGACCAGTAAGGGGTAAGCGCCCCGAAGATGTCATAGACAGGTTCTGATGCGATCTTCGTGATCTTTGAGGTGGAGAGGTCGATGAAATAAAGGCTGAACCCATTATCCGAATAGCTGATCATTTTGCTGTCGGGCGACCATGTGGGGTTGTAATAGAACCCGGAGCCGTTGAGTGCATATTTTTTTTGTTCGCCTTTCCCGTCCTGGCCGGCGATCACAAGCTGGTATTCCCCGCTTTCATCGGAGAACCAGGCGATCTTTTTGCCGTCGGGCGACCATGCAGGCGAGCGTTCGCAAACCCCGGTCGTATTGGTGAGGTTCCGGGCATCGCCTTTCTCTGCAGGCAGGGTGATGATCTCCCCCCCTGGCTTCGAACACCGCCCTTGCACCACTGGGGCTGAGGTCGACGTAACGGATGGTCTTGGATGCAGGTACATAACGGGACCGGATCCCGGGGAGATCGGCGGGCACATGGATGTGAAGCTGTGTTGCGGTCCCCGTGGAAGGATCAAAGAGGTGAAGATAGCCCGATTGTTCGAGGATGATCTTCCCGCCTCCATAGCCGGCTGAGTTGATGGGGAAATCCGTAAAGCGGGTCAGTTGTTTGACTTCTTTCGTGTTTGTATTAAAGGAGAAGAGGTTAAACTCCCCGTTGCGGTCGGAAAGGAAATAAACGTATTCGCCGATCCACATCGGGCGCCAGTCGTTGCAGCCTCCCGAGGGTTGCGGGATCTTCTCCACGGCAAGGGTGTTCAGGTCGCAGATCCAGATGAAGGAGATCCTTCCGCCCCGGTAGTTTTTCCATTGCTGGAAGGCATTGTAGTAAGGATTATAGGCGATCTTCAGGGCATCGGGGGAGAAGCTGCCGTAGACTCCGCTCGGTAGTTTCATTTTTTCCGGGAAGCCACCGCCTGACGGGAGCAGGTAGAAGTTCGGAAGGGTGGCGGTGAAGGATTCACGGTCGGAGGAAAAGAGGATGGATTTCCCGTCGGGAGTGAACCCGCGTACATAATCGGCCGAAGGATGCCAGGTAAGGCGTGTTGGCGTTCCACCTTCAGCGGGCATGGTGAAGACATCGGTATTGCCGTCGTACTGCCCCGTGAATGCAAGTGTTTTCCCATCGGGAGAGAATACAGGCGAGAATTCCATTCCTTCGCTGGAGGTCAGTCGTGTGACGTTGCTTCCATCCAGGCTGGCTCGCCAGAGGTCGTTGGCATAAACAAAAACGATGGCATTTGCGCTGACTGCCGGATCGGTCATCATGCGTGATTCACCCGTAACCTGAGCGTTCGTTACAGCAAAGGATGCCAGGAAAATGGTTGCAAAGAAGTACTTGATGTGGTTCATAGATCATGATTTTAAAAATATATAACGCAAAATCAATAATTTAATTTTTGCGTCTTCGCATCTTCCCGGTGAAAATTAACTTATTTTTTACTTTTAGACCTCTGTAACGGAACCCCTGCCCTCTGCTCTCTGTCCTTTATCTTCTATCCTCTATCCTTTATCCTCCAGCCTCTGATTTGGATAATTGCCCGGAACACCGTAATTTCGCGCCACAATCCAAATCCTCTCCGGTATGCCCAACAAAGTAAAAATTTTTTCCGGCCGCACCACAAAATACCTGGCTGAGAAAATCGCCCGAAGCTATGGCGCCGAACTTGGCGCCGCTGTCGTTACCGATTTCTGCGATGGCGAATTCCAACCATCCTTTGAAGAAAATATCCGGGGAAACGACATCTTTATCGTTCAGTCTACCTTTGCGCCTGCCTCCAATCTTCTCGAACTGCTCATGCTCATCGATGCTGCCCGCCGGGCATCAGCACGCAACATCATTGCCGTGATCCCTTATTTCGGATTTGCCCGCCAGGACCGTAAAGACAAACCCCGCGTTTCCATCGCAGCCAAACTGATAGCCAACCTTCTCTCAACTGCCGGAGTACAACGCATCATCACTATCGACCTCCATGCCGACCAGATCCAGGGATTCTTCGATGTCCCGGTCGACCACCTCTTTGCCTCTTCGATCTTCGTACCCTACCTGAAAAAACTAGAACTTCCGAACCTGACTATGGCCTCTCCCGATACCGGAGGTACACGCAGGGTGGGAACCTATGCAAAATTCTTGGGCACTGACTTCGTGATCTGCTATAAGCAACGCAATAAACCAAATGAAGTGGATAAAATGGCACTGGTGGGAGACGTAACAGGAAGGGACGTGGTACTGGTAGATGATATCGTGGATACTGCCGGAACACTTACCAAAGCAGCCAACATCATCATGGAAAATGGAGCCAGCAGTGTGCGGGCTATTTGCACTCACCCCCTCTTCTCGAACAATGCCCTGGACCGGATCGAAAAATCACCCATCATCGAAATGGTAGTTACCGATACGATCCCTTTGAAAAAGGAAAGTAAAAAAATTACAGTCCTCTCCACCGCCAGCCTCTTCGCAGAGGTTATCAAACGCGTGGAAAGCCATGAATCGATCAGTTCGTTGTTTAAGTTTGGGGAATAATAATAAATAGCGAAATAGCGAAGTAGCGAAATAGCGAAATTGTTAGCATTGAGCTTCCCTGTGACGAAAAATTCATTTCCTCCTTAACTTCCGAAAGAAATATTCTTACCTTTGCACCCCCAAAAAAGCTGATTAGCTGATGAGCTGATTAGCTGATGAGTTAGCAGGTTACAAAATTGACATAAGAGTATCGTTAAATAACAAGATCTTAACACTTTATCACTTTATGAACTTTATAACTTTACAAACTTTATAAACTGACGTTATGAAACAAGTATCATTGAGCGGTTCTCTAAGAGAGAACGTAGGGAAAAAAGATGCTAAAAAACATCGCAAGGAGGGAAATATTCCCTGTGTTATGTATGGCGGTAAGGAGCAGATCCATTTTGTGACAAGCGACAAGGCTTTCCGCAAACTGATCTTTACTCCTGAGGTCTATATTTTTAACCTGGAAATTGCAGGAAAAACATACAATGCAATTATGCAGGATGTGCAATACCACCCGGTAACAGACAACATCCTCCATGTGGATTTTCTTGAGATCCAGCCGGAAAAACCAGTCACCATCAGTGTTCCGGTGAAGATCATAGGCACGGCGCCCGGTGTGTTGAAAGGAGGTAAATTGATCCTCAAGACCCGGAAACTGAAGATTCTGGCGTTTCTGCAGAATCTTCCCGATAAGATCACTGTCTCCATCGATGCACTGGATATAGGCGATTCCGTAAAAGTTAAAGACCTTGCAGTAGAAAACATCACCTTCATGGATTCTCCCAACACCATCATCATAGGCGTTCGTACTGCCCGCGTGCTGGTGGAAGAAACCCCTGCTGAAGGCGTTGCTGTCGAAGGTGCTGAACCTGAAGAAGGCGCTGAAAAAGAAAAAGAAGGCGAAGTAGAAAAAAAGTGAATGGTGAGAAGTGAGATGCGAGATATGAGATATGAGATATGAGGTCTGAAATATCCAGCATCCAGCATCTAATGCCTAAAGCCTAATGGCCAACACCTCATGAAATACCTGATCATCGGACTTGGAAACATAGGCGACGAATATGCTAACACCCGCCACAACATCGGGTTCGTAGTAGCGGATGCCTTTGCCTTCGACCGGAAGGTAGACTTTGCGACCGGGAGGTACGCGTCGGTTGCCAGGACTTCGCTGAAAGGAAGAACCTTTGTTGTTATCAAACCTACTACTTATATGAATTTGAGCGGAAAAGCCGTAAGGTATTGGATGACAAAAGAAAATATCCTCCCCGAAAACATCCTGGTGATCATGGATGACCTTGCCCTGCCGCTCGGTTCCCTTAGGTTGCGGAAGAAAGGTAGCGATGGCGGACACAATGGACTGATCAGCATCAATGAAGAAATCGGTACCACCGGGTATCCCCGTTTACGCATTGGTATCGGCGACAACTTTGCCAAAGGCTATCAGGTGGATTATGTGCTGAGCCGCTGGACAAAGAAAGAAGAAACAATACTGCTACCCCAAATTGCGATAGCAGTGGATATCATAAAAAACTTCGCACTGGTCGGGATTGACAGGACCATGAACCTGTTTAATTCGTAACGCGTGACGCGTAACGCGTTACGCAGTTTTATATCCAACCATTAAGTTTATAATAAATAATCGCAAGCCATTCCCGGATTACTAATTGTTCGTAATGTAATTGGGTCCAGAACTGGTAGCGGGCAGTTATGTTTTTCCCGATAGGCGGCAGCCATCTTTTTCCACCCAGTAGCCTGTCATCAAAGGAGAGTTCAGATTCGATGGCCGTTTCAAAAGCCGGCGCCCCGTCGACCAGCAAAAAACCTGCTTTCCGGAAAGTCAGAACGGCACGGTAAAGATGTTCGGGAGAAGTGATGATCAGGATGCTGGGTGCTGGATGCTGGATGCTGGATGAATTTCGATTAATCGTGTCAAGTTGTGATGCCATTACCTTGTGACTCTGTGACTCTGTGACTCTGTGACTTTCCAAATTCAAAACTCGTTGATCAATATTCGATATTCTCTTAAAGATATTCAATGCCTGCGCCCTTGTATTGGTTCCTGCGGATTCGAACGAGATCCTATTCCCGGAGATCCCGCGTAAAATAAGTTCTTCTTTCATCTGGCTTACGGAACTCAGGCTGTCGGCAGTATCGCCGGGAAGGGCTATGATGATCTTCGACCGCGAAAAATGATTCCCAAGCCGGGCAGCATACCAGGTACGCATAAGTCCCGACTCACTGGGCATTCCTCCGCCTCCCAGCACTACAATAACCTCCGGGGGACGGTGAATACCTGCTTGTTTTGTGCCCAGGTTGTACCACGTCCAGAAAGGAGCAGAAGTAAGACAGAAGATAAACAGGATAAGAAAAAAGCATCCGAAAAAGAAAAGGATATATTTCAATATACGAAGGATCATTCCACCGTGACTGATTTTGCAAGATTCCTGGGTTGATCCACATTGCAATGGCGCATGACTGCAATATGGTATGAAAGAAGTTGCAATGGAATCGTCGCGATCAGGGGAACCAGAAATTCCTCAGTCTCCGGGATCTCAATGTAGTGGTCGGCCATTTTTTTTACGGCTGTATCGCCTTCATTGATGATGGCAATGATCTTGCCTTTGCGTGCCCTCACCTCCTGGATATTACTGATGACCTTTTCATAGGTGCCTTTTTTAGTTGCAATCACTACAACCGGCATATGGTCGTCGATGAGTGCAATGGGGCCATGTTTCATTTCAGCAGCAGGATAGCCTTCGGCATGGATGTATGAGATCTCCTTAAGTTTCAATGCTCCTTCCAGTGCAACGGGAAAATTGTACCCACGTCCCAGGTACAGAAAGTTCCGCACATCTTTGAAGATTTTTGCGATCGCCTTTATCTGTTCATTCTGCCTGAGGGTAGCCTCCACTTTATCAGGAATGGTTTCCAGTTCCGACAGGATCTGGTGAAACCGTGACTGTGTGATGGTTCCCTTTTTCAGTGCGATCTTGAGCGCCATCAGGGTAAGCACCACCACTTGTGACGTAAAAGCTTTTGTAGAAGCCACCCCGATCTCAGGCCCTGCGTGGGTATAAATGCCGGCATGAGTAGCTCTTGCAATAGACGACCCGACTACGTTGCAGATGCCTAGGACGGTTGCTCCTTTCGATTTGGCAAGTTCGATGGCCGCCAGTGTGTCGGCAGTCTCCCCTGATTGCGATATAGCGATCAGAATGTCTTCTTCACAGATGATCGGGTTCCGGTACCGGAATTCTGAAGAATACTCTACTTCCACCGGGATCCTGGCAAGATCTTCAAAAAGATATTCACCTACCAGTCCGGCATGCCAGGAAGTTCCACAGGCTGTGATGATGATCCGCTTTGCATTGATCAGCTTTTGTTCATATTCGCGGATCCCCCCAAGGGCGATAATTCCCTGTTCCGGATGCAGCCTTCCGCGCATGCTGTCGCGGATAGACCGGGGTTGTTCGTAGATCTCCTTTAGCATGAAATGATCAAACCCGCCTTTTTCGATGGAGGTCAGGCTAAGTTCAAGCTTCTGGAGATAAGGCGTTTTTTTCTGGTTCTTAATGGTTATTATCTTCAATTCCTTGTTGCGCTCAATGATCGCAATCTCTTCATCGTTCATGAATACCACGTTATTGGTATATTCCACGATCGGCGTCGCATCCGATGCAACGAAAAATTCACCTTTCCCGACACCGATCACCATGGGGCTGCCTTTCCGTGCAGCAATGAGAAGATCCGGGTTTTCTTTCGATATCACTACGATCGCATAAGCGCCGATCACCTGGTTAAGAGCAATACGAATGGCCTCTTCCAGTTTCACCTTTTCATTTTCCTTGATATCTTCGATAAGGTGGATGAGCACCTCCGTATCCGTTTCACTGATGAAGGTATACCCACGATTGATCAATTCACTGCGTAAGGAAACATAATTTTCGATGATCCCGTTGTGGATGATCGCAAGGCTTTTATTCATGGAAAAATGAGGATGTGCATTCACCTGGTTAGGCTCGCCATGGGTTGCCCAGCGGGTATGCGCCATGCCGATTGTCCCTGAGATATCTTTATCTTTAATAAAAAGTTCCAACTCTGAAACCTTTCCTTTGCATTTATAAATATGCAGGTCTTCATTCAAAAGGCATATTCCAGCGCTGTCGTACCCGCGGTACTCCAACCTGTGTAACCCTTTAATGAGGATGGGATAAGCTTCCCGCGGACCGATATAAGCAACAATTCCACACATAGTGATGAGTTAAGAGGATCAAAGGTAGCTGATTTTGCCGGAATAATCAAAAATGCAGGTAAGATTCCCGGGGAATTAGCAAACGGGTTAACCCTGAGGTTAGTGAAGTTTTGTATAGATAACCTGTAATTTTACCTTGTCGGCAGAGAAACCAGGAAGTTGTGGGTTGGTTCCGGTCAACATCACACGATTGGTGACCAAAACGTTGGTAGAGGGATTATTGGCCATAAGGAGCATGTCATAATTTTTTATTTTTCCATCGACGACTTGCTGCATATGGCGGGTAATCCTGAATTGATAAGTTCGCGCAGTAGTGTTGTAGTATCCGCCGGCATAAGAAGTCCCCTCAGTTTCATCGACGAGGAAGGCGACATTTCCTGCCGTATCCACTATAACTAAGGAAAGTTTAACCGGAGGCTGAAGCGTGGTATCGGTTTCCGCGTTTTTTATGATCAATGTTGCACTGTTAATAGCGATCTTTCCTGATTTCCCGAAGGTTTTAAGGAAAGGAAGCCGTATCCGTACCCTTACACCGCCCAATCCCTGGATGAACAGATTATTTTTCCCGAGGCTGGTATCATGCTGAAGAACCTGTTGCCGGAATTCGGATGAAGCATTCATGTAATGATTATGATCGAAATGGTTGAATCGGGCGCAAAGTGAGTTCCCAATAATACTAAAAGTCAGGGAATCGTTGTCTGTATTATGAAAATACATAACGATTTTCGAGAGTGAACTGGTCGGGTCGAAAGATAATAAAGCGCCGCCGGAAGCAGTCCGTGACGATTCGATATATAACCCTTTCATGAACTTAAGAAAATTAACATTTGTACTCAGGGATGCTGCCGGGGCATGAAGAATTTTGTTCCCGAAATAGTTTGTAAATTGGTTCAGGTTGATCCGGATATGAGGTGTTGTTTTGACCCCACCGATGGTCAGACTATCATACCGGGCAGGCTTAAATGTATAATTTGCAAGCTGAATCCCGTAAGTTTCAACCGATTGGTTAGAGTAATAGGTGCTGTCGATGTAGAAGTCCTTGCTGAGTTCATAAACTTTAAAGGTTTGGAGGGCATTGGTGTCGCCGTAAATGGTTCCGTAGGGGATCATCAGGACGATGGAATCAAGACCGGGGTTGGTCCCGAAATCCGGAGTTTCTGCAGAGAGTCTGTATTGCATGTAAAAGCCGGCAGTGGTGGAACCGAAAACCGGATCCATCAAAGAGCCCAGTATGCTCAGCGTGGTTTCGTCGGTACGGATGGAATCCTGTAACACCGAATGAGCCACAAAAGAAGCGGTGTCTGAAGTTTTGACATTCAATGTATCGGATGGAGGAAGAAGATTAAGCCCAACCTGGTAAGGGTCTTTCTTACAGGAGTAAACAAGGAAAACAAGAATGACAAGAGAAACAAGGATGCTAAAGAGGCGGAAAGGATTCGATTTCAAAGGAAACAGTTTTAGAAGGTTCCGTAATTAATCAACTTCGACCGATTCATTAACAAGAATTTCATCATAAAAATCGGAATAGGCATCGATATATTTTTCCATAGGTTGGAATTCGAGATGCGGTTTACCGGATTCTTTGACGTATTTCCTGAGCTCAGGATTGATTTCCGAAGAGCCGAAAATGATCCCATCCGAAAAATCAACCGCGGCTTTGATCATACTAACGTAGTTTGCGTTCTTATAGTGTTTGAGATCCTTTGTTGTAATGCCTTCCATCCTGATTTTATTTGCGAAATCCTTATTCAGCATACCGGGGAAGTCATCGTCGTAAATCGAATAAATTACTTTGGTGTCGGTAAAAAGGGGATTATCCTTATAGGAACGTTTGATATTGAGAGGCACCAGACTGGTAATCCAACCGTGGCAATGAACAATATCAGGACCCCATCCGAGTTTTTTTACCGTTTCCAGAACACCTCTTGAATAGAAGATGGCCCGTTCATCGTTGTCTTTGAAGAATTTATTGTTTTTGTCGGTAAGCATGAATTTCCGCTGGAAGTAGTCTTCATTGTCGATAAAATAGATCTGCATCCGGGCCTGCTGGATGGAGGCTACTTTAATGATAAGGGGGTGGTCGGTATCATCGATAATCAGGTTCATTCCGGAAAGGCGGATCACTTCGTGAAGCTGGTTCCTTCTTTCATTGATGTTGCCATAACGGGGCATAAATGTGCGGATCTCCTTTCCTTTTTCCTGGATCCCTTGAGGCAGATGCCTGCCAATGTGGCCCATTTGGCTTTCTCTCAGATAGGGCATGATCTCCTGGGCAACAAATAGAACTTTTGTTTTTTCCATAAACTCCTTACGTTTTCCTGAAACTTTATAGGGCCTGCAAAGATACTAAAAATTTTTTAAGTAATATCCAAATATATCTTGTAAAATAATGATTTTTATCTAATTAAGTTTTGAAATAAAAAAAAGTGAAAAAAAATTACCCTGAGCGTATTACCTTTTGCCTTTTCAACCGATAAAGCCAAAGTAATTACCCTAAAAAGGAGGTATGAAGAGAAAGAACAAAACGGTTAATCGGAAAAAATGATCGCGGGATGGGTGGTTTTTTTCAGGTAGATGCAATCGTTGCTTCCACAATCTAATGATTGTCCGCAGGCTGCCGGCGGGGAATGCGGCAGGGGGAAATAAAAAAGTAAATCCTATGAAAAAGATACTAATTGTTGCCAGTTTTATCCTTGTAATTTTGCTTGGAAGTTTTCAAAAATCAAACGCTGTTAATTCTGCGCCAATAGGTATTGGAATCAGTTTTTCTTCAAAAGCCTATTGGGATGGAGCATCGCAGAGTTGTTTGCCAAGGGACCATGGATGTTGCTTTCATATTTCAATAAATATTGAAATTCTTGCACCAGGCCATATAAATGGCACTCTTGATCAATCCCGGAATGGAACATTGACCTTTTCTTTTTCAAAAAGTACAGGCGTTCTCTCAAGTACCTTTTTAGAACTTTGTAAGAATGGTATGTTTGTCCTTGACGAAACAGGAACTTTCTCAGATGAAATATTGAAAAAGCTGGGGTTACCCTCTGCTTTCAAACTTTCTTCCGGAGAATATCCTTACGTGGAGAATGGAGATACCGTTACGATTACATTTAAATACTAATAAAAAGGAAAAGGCTGTCTTGAAGGAGATCTCTTATAAATTCAAAGAACAAAGCCAATTCAGCTTTTGAGACAGCCATTTTTAAATTAATATTATAACTTCTAAAAACCATGTCCCATGAGAACACTTTCTTTGGTTTTCTGCTTTTGGATTCTCTTTCATATGACCTCCTGTATTGTCATAAAATCCCGAAAGGTTGATGATGGTACAAAATCATTGACCCGGGAAGATAGTACCAAGATTTTCTCATTCGATTATGGCTCTGTTCATAAGACAGTTGAATATTCGGCTCCTTCCAACATTATTTTTCAAAAAATTGAAGCGGATAATCTGAAAAAAATCATTACTGATAAGAAATATTCCTGGGTGATGTTTGTTTCTTCCTGGTGCCCGGTGAGTGAAAAAGCTGTAATAAAAAATTCCGGGTTAATATTAAAATTTCCTGAAGACTCAATACAACTTTATATCATAAGCCAGGATCTGAACATAAAAGACCTTCAGAAAGAATTATTTGAAGCAAATTATAATCATATTCCCTATTTGATGGCTTCTCCAAAATACGGAACCGATGAAACGTACAAACAAGAAAAATTCATTAAGGATTTTGATAAAAGAATCCCGACTGTACAATTCAAGGGAGGAGGTATCCCCAAGAGCCTTCTTTTTAATAATAAAGCTGAACTTCTTTATATGGCCGGCGGAACGATAATCAATTGCGATACAATCAGGAAATACACAAAACTGGAATACAGGAAGAATCCGTAAATCAAGCTTTGTGTCATTTGTTTTAAACTATGCGTTCTTCTATATAACAAAATCTAAATCATTGAAAAACAATATTTTATTTCACCACATAGTCTCATTAGAACACAATAGAGTCAAAAACTTGATTTAAACTAATGTGACCTACTGTGCCTATTGTGGTTAAAAAAAATAAAAGGGAAATTAAATAATCAACGAGCAATGAGCAAATTGCGGTTTAGAATTTATTTTATCTGTTTTAATATATCTGAAGTAATTCAGGAGTCAATTTTGCGGTTAAAGTGAACTTTTAAAATTATGATGATTCAATTCGTTTTTTCTAAAATGATAGGGATTGTGGGGAAGAAAGAAAAAACAAAAATCAGTACTGGTATTTTGCCTGTTTCTTGTAACATCCGCAAATACTCAATCCTGTTTCCCCCTTGATTCATTGATAAAAAAAAATTCCGGGAAAAAGATTAGATATGAACAGGAACTGGAATATTCTTTTTCTGTCAACAATTTTCTCTTACTCAACTGGCATCACGATAAAAACGCCAACCAGGTCACGCTCCTCCAGGATTTAAAATATAAGTTTTCCCTCTCCGGCGACAGCCTGGTTAACTTTTCAGGATCATTCCAGCATAATCTGGGGCTACAAAGTTACTTCGACAGTCTTACAAAATTCCAGACTGACGACAATTCCCTGAATACACGCTTCGATATCCGGCTCCACAAAAATCTTAATTTTACCATAAACTCCATCCTGAATTCGAGGTTCATGAACGGATATGATTATTCTGTGAACGATAGCGGAAGGATCGTCAAAACCCTGAATTCATCTTTCTGTACACCCTTACTCTGGACATTCTCCGGAGGTTTTTCAGTAAAATGGCGTGATTTCGGATCTCTCAACCTGGGCCTGTCAACGGCAAAACTTACCTACATCAGTGACAAAAGTATTTTCGGAAAACAGAAAGTCGCCAAATTCTATGGAATACCGGAAGGGAAAGACCATATTTTTGAGTATGGCCTCAGTTTGCAATTTCTTGTGGATAAAGAATTCTTAAAAAGGATCAGATGGAATTGCGATTTTCTCGTGTTCAAAAATTACACCTCCCCGGTGGATGTCACCCTGAAAAATAATTTCGGGATCCGGATCAATCGGTTCCTGAAAGCAAGCATCCAGACACGGGTTTTCTACGAAGAAACGATCAGCCGGAGCATTCAACTGGAAAACCTTATCACCTTTGGGTTTTATGTTCACCTTCAAAAATGAAGAAAATAATAAACCACTATATCTTTTTTAAGGTGCTGGGGACACAGTACGATTTACGATTGGAGGATTATAGCATAAATTTACGATTAGACGATCTTAGATTTACGATTGAATTATGAGATTGTCGAATGACAATGTCATTCTATAATCATAAATCCTACATTCGTAAATTCATTCGAAATTCGTAAATCACCCAATCGTAAATATGTTTGTCTTCCCTAGCTTTCGAGTTTTAGCACATCAAATAAAGAAATAACCCTGAAACCCTGGTGGTTTTCGAACTGGAATCGGGAAAAACCATAATTTTGCAATCCTGATTCAGAACATTTTTCTTTTTATCACGAACTCGTTCCAATTGCTTTGCTGCCATGAATAAAATCGAAACTCATCCGATCATTGAGATCTATCCTGCCGAAAAAGTGACCTTCCTCTTTGAAGGAAAAGAAATCACCGGGGAAAAAGGATTCACTATCGCCGCTGCTCTTCATCAGGCAGGATTTCCGGTTCACAGTCATAGCCTTACAAACCGCGAAAGAAGCCTGGAATGCGGGATTGGGAAATGTGGCGCCTGTGAAATGCTTGTCGATGACCAGATAAAAAGGATCTGCATCACACGGGTCGACCAGGTAAAAGAAGTGAAAGAGATCCCTTATGATTATGCCCCTTACCGTACCAACTACGTTAAAGAAACACCGATCAACGTCTATAAAACTTCGGTCGCCATCATCGGTGCAGGTCCTGCGGGTCTTGCTGCACGAGAAGAACTAAATAAGCACGCCATCCCCAACATCGTGATCGACAACAACGATAAGATCGGCGGACAGTTCATTATGCAGACCCACCAGTTCTTCTTCTTTGAGAGTGAACAGAAATTCGGCGGTATGCGTGGTTTCGACATCGCCAAAACCCTGGCTGGCGATAACAAAGAGGGGATATTCCTGAACTCTACCGTATGGGATCTCCTGGAAGGAGGCAGGATTGCCATAAAGAACATTCTTACCGATGAGATCTACTTTGTGGATGCGGAATATCTGGTGGTTGCCACTGGTGCGGTTCCCTATATGCCGACCTTTGAAAATGATGATCTCCCTGGCGTATTCACTGCTGCCGTTGTCCAGAAGATGATGAACAACGAATTAACCCTGCTCGGGAAGAACATACTCACCGTTGGCGCCGGTAACATCGGTTACCTGACATCCTACCAGCTGATGCAGGCAGGTGCACGCGTGAAAGCGATCATCGAAGCACTGCCATCCGAAGGCGGTTTCCCGGTGCAGGCCAATCGCGTTCGCAGACTGGGTATTCCTGTACTTACTTCGCACATTCTCCTGAAAGCTATCCCGAATGAGAACCACAACGGGATCATCGGAGCCGTGGTCGCAGAATGCAAAGATTTCAAAGCTATCCCTGGAACAGAAAAAATTATCGATGGGATCGACGCCATCAATATCTGTACAGGACTTGTCTCTGACGACCAGTTGCTGATCAAGGGCAATGAACTCTTCGGAAGAAAATGCTTTGGCGCCGGCGATGCCATCCGGATCGGGGAAGGTACCAGCGCCGTGGTACGCGGGAAACAGGTGGCCTTCGAGATCCTCCAGGAAATGGGAGAAAAGTTCGATTATGATGCCTTCCTGGTTACCTCAAAAGAATATATCGATTCACAACAACCCCCGGTCAGGATTATCGAAGAGCCCTATATGCCTTCACCTGCCCGTATGCAGGAAAAAGGTTTTGTACTGATTGACTGCCTGTACGGTTTTGCCTGTAATCCTTGTGCCTTTGCCTGCCCGAATGGTGCCATCACCAAGTCTTCCACCAGCACGGTACCTGCCATCGACTTTGAGAAATGCACAGGATGCATGGATTGTGTATTCAAGTGCCCGGGACTCGCCATCTTCGGGTATAACCTGAAAAAAGACTGGCTCTTTCTGCCGATCGAATATAAAGTAACTGAGAAAGCGGAATGTTACCTGGTGGATAATAATGGTAAAAAACTGGGAGAAGGCATTGTAGAGAAAATATTGAAGAAGCCCAATAAAACCAATATTGCGAGGTTAAAATCATTAGATATACACGGGGAAGAACTTGCAAGCGTCAGGGGTTTTATCGTTAAAGAGAATTATCCTGAGCTGATCGAATTCAAGCCTTGCAAATACGAAAGTACCGTGCCGACCTATGTTTGCCATTGTGATGATGTGACCCTGGATGAGATCCTGGAGACCATCGGCGACCGGAAGTTCATTTCAGTGGATGAGGTAAAACATACCACCCGCCTGGGTATGGGCGCTTGCAGGGGAAAGCGATGCATCAAGCGACTGAAGCAAACGCTGGCCGGTTCCGGCATTTCGATCGTGGGCGAACCCACTCCACGCGGACCATTGTCGAACCAGGTTGCCATGGGTGAGCTTTATCCCCGTACTGTTCATGAACGGGTGATCACGACGATTAACGGGAATCCGGCGAAAAAAATAAAAATTAAATCTCTCATTGCAGGAGGAGGTATCGGGGGCAGTGCATTGTTCCGGTATCTCAGCGAAGAAAAAATGGAACCGGTGCTGATCAACTATGGCCGCGGGGCTTCCTGGCGGAACATTGCCGGTGGGCGACCGAATTTCTCTTTGCCGGAATTATCTGAAATAGCCACCCGAAATCACGAAATATTCAAGCAACTCCAGGAATTGCATGATGTCAACTACCGTCCCATCAACTATGTCACCTTTGCCCATGATCCGGCAATGTACGATGCGTTGATTGAATCAATGGCCTGGTCAAATGCATACATGGTAGGACCGAAGGATTTTCAAAGGGAAATCTCTCCCCGCCTGAACTCCAACTTCACAACCTACATCTCTGCCTTGATTACGAAAGATTGCTGGCAGGCTACACCGGGGCGCGTCATCGACCTGATCCGCAGGATCGGGATCGATCATGGTGGCAGGGTGGAAGAGGATTGCCGACTGGTGGATGTGAGAAAAGAAGGAAACCGGTATTTCATTCTTACGCTGAATCATGAAAAATCCTATATCGAATACGAAACTGAAGTCTTTATCAATGCCTTGGGCCCCGAAGGAGAAAAATTCGCCCGGATGCTGGGGTTTGAAACCGGGTTATACCCTGTGAAGCACCAGGCCTTTATCACACGCCGTCTTCCGATGCTCGGGATCGATGGAGCTCCCCTCGGGATGCTTATCGACCGCAGGAAATACAAAGGCTTTATTGCAGTATATGGTCAGCAGCTTGGCGAAACCGGCCAGATCATTGGTTGTGCTTCTCCTGCCTTTGAACCGCAGGAAGCAGATAAAAATATCCGGATCAATTCGGAAGAATTTACGGAAATCGCCTCCGAGATTTTTACCAACTGGATCCCGGAACTCTCTTCGGTAGGTTTCCAGGCTGTTTGGGCAGGATACTATGTGGAACCAAGAATGATCATCGATCCGGAATTAGGACTGTTTCTCGGCTTACGCGGACAAGGCTTCATGCTAAGCCAGTACCTCGCAAAAATGTATGTGGATAAATTGATGGGAAAACCAACACCATCTTATTTCGATCGTCTTCAAATGTCGGGCGACGGAATGCTGGAAAGAGCTTTTAAGTAGCTGATGAGCTGATGAGCTAATGAGCTAATGAGCTGATGAGCTGACGAACTCACGAGTTAATGAGCTTACGAGTTATTTATTTGGCCTGAGTGTTTTCCGGGTTGAAGAAAAAATTTTCAGGAGTTCAGTAGTTTCATTTTGAAGGGGAGTTAGTTTATCCTTTGGAATTAATTCCGCTTCTATTAGAATTTCTAACCAGAATAGCGTTTCATCACATTCTTCGACAACAATGCAGATTTTAGAATAATATTCAGCTTTTGAACGAGCTCGTGATGCCGCCCTGAAATTTGCTGAAACAGAAGTACCGCTTCGAAGAATCTGCCGGATAATAACCCGCCCCTCTGGGGAGCCTGCCTACCGGTAGGCAGGGAAATAGGGTCTCCCGAGTACTCGGGACCCTGGGGTTCATACCCGTGATTGTTAAAATCATTTTGCATAATCTTTTTGGTTTCCTTCTTACTTAATCCGGATTAAACCAAAAAGTAATACAAAAAAAGAAAATATTTTTTAACGCATCAACTCGTGAGCTCATCAGCTCGTGAGCTCATGAGCTGACGAGCTATTTCCGGATGAACAACGCCTTGATGATATGACTCGCCATCTTCGGGTTTTCCTTGAGTCTTCTTGTTGAATATCCAAACCATTCCTTCCCGAAAGGCACATATACACGCATGTTATGACCTTTTTCCACAATGCTTTTCTGTAATTCAGGCGTTACGCCATACAACATCTGGAATTCATAGGCGCTTTTTGGCAGGTTGAATTTGCGGATCAACTGATAAGCTCTTTCAACAAGAGGTTTGTCATGCGTAGCAATGCCGGGAAACATTCCTTTCCGGATGATATACTCCAGGTTCTCTATGTAATGATCGTTGATCTCATGGTATTTCTTATAGGCAATTGCTTCAGGTTCCACATAAATACCTTTGCACAGGCGAAAATTAAGAGGTATCTCCGGGGAATGAAGATCTTCCATATTTTTAATATCGTCCAGGGTACGGCGGAGATATGCCTGGAGAACCAATCCGACATGGCGCGGGAAATCATTTTTCAGCTTCCGGAAGAGTTCGATCTCACGGTCGGTGCAGGGAGAATCTTCCATGTCGACCCGGATAAAATTGTTGTAACCGGCAGCTTTCTCCACGATCCTGTGGATATTTTGATAACATATTTCCGTATCGAGAAGAAGCCCGAAGAAAGTAGGTTTTACGGAATAATTCCCATCAATCTTTTCAGCCTGGAT
>JBEKST010000011.1:0-20911 GCA_049516815.1 Bacteroidales bacterium
TTCAGCAATCCGTCGAAATAAGCTGGTCTGCGGATTGCAGAAGGGGTGAATTGAAGTTCACATTCCTGTTCAACAGGCCTTTCCAGCTCTGTTGCATAATATGGAGGATAGAAAAGTACGCATACCTCAGCTTTACGTCTTGCATTAACTATAAGGCTTTCGGAAGTTTTTACAATTTTACTCATTCGTTTAACCAATGGAAAGGCACTGGTGCGCTCACCTTTTGTTGTGAGAGGGTTGAACCAGTAAAACGTTCTTCCGGAATAGCCCTTGCGGCTTGGGTTGTACCCCTGCGAGAACATATAGTAGTTCCAGCCGGTCAGGCCGTTGATAACGCTTGCTTTATAGAAAAGTTCCATCTCATGTGGATTCGTTACCACATGATATTCCCGGGAGCCGCACTGGAACTCAGCAGCAAATGACGGTTTGTTCCCCTGCATTGCATAAGTTATATCATTGATGATCCGGTCATCATGCATGTTGCGGTATGACAGGAATTCCGGAATATGATCAACCCCGAATATGATCTCACTCTTATCACTAAAAAGATCTTCATACATGGTAATATTGACCGGGAACTCATAGCCGTTTCCATAGATCCATCCGGGAAGATTGTGATATAAAGGAACAGTTACACCTCTGTCCCTGGCCATACCGGCCAGCATTCTCAGATAGTCGCCATAATAAGTTCTCCAGAAACAGTGCCATTCATGATCACGGCCACGATCACCCTTTGATGCATAGGGAAGCTTGCCGTCGGGAGGAAGCTCTACATGAGCAAAATCCTTATAATCTGTCCCCCATAAATTATTCACTTCAGCAATACTTGTGAATTTATGTGATAAGTATGAAATGAAATGATCCTTAACAGCATTACCATAATCTGCCTGTTTCGCCAACCATGAAAATACTCCGATCTCATTACAGATCTGTATCATGATTACTGGACCACCTTTTGATATTTCGCGTTCACTAAGGAACGGCATGATCTTATCATACCACAGAGTTACCTTTTCCAGATATTTCTGATTAAACAAGCTGACTCCGTCGCTCGGGAATATTTCTCCTTTGCTGTTGCGCATCTTGACTTCCTCACGATACTGATCCATGAACCAGTCCGGCAATCCTGCTCCCCTGAACTCGGCCAAGATAAACGGGCCTGGTTTTACAATGCAAAATAATCCGTAAGCCTGGCATCGCTGAAACCAACCTTTAAGATCGCGTTCCGGACAGGATGTGCCGTCAAAATCAAAAACAGACTCTTCTGATTCGTGCCATGCCCATGGAACGTAAGTGCTGACGGTGGTTAAACCGGCTTCTTTAGCTGCTTCCAAATGCTTGTCCCATAGTTCGCGCTTAATTCTGAAATAATGGATCTCTCCCGAATTAAGAAATATCTTTTTGTCGTTCAGATAAAAATTGCTGTCTTTGATACAAAATACCTGCTTATCAATCATGTGCTTAGATGTTTAAACCACAATAATTTACAATTGCCATGATTTTAGATTACGATTGAATCGACGATTTTGGATTACGATTGATGCTCATGATAAAATCGTAAATCGTCATTTGAAAATTCATTCGTAAATCGAAAATCTTAAATTGTTGTTAATGATCATTGGGAATTTCCTTCTTCTTTCGAACGTTCCAGATTTTTTTGCTTCAAAAGATCTTTTATTTCATGGCTTCGTTTTTCAGTCAGTGAATAACGGAGAACAAAGAAAATTGAAAAGATGCTTAATAACAATGGTAATCCGATTTCGACCACACGCATCATTAAAAGTGTATAAGGTGTCTGTTTTGTGAGTGGTACGATTTCTCTTTCAATAATGCCGAGCTGTTTATCGAGGAAATTTAAAGATGATGTTGTGTTCATATTTGCAAGGCAGTTATTTACCATTGTAATGTTCCACAAGAGCTTTTTATAATGCTCTTTGCTGTTTTTGGTTTCCAGGGATTTTGCTTCCAGGCGTGACATGAGTTCAAATGAATTCATCCTTGCTTGTTCAAGCTTTGTTTGAAGCGTCAGTGGAATGGCTTCTGCTACAAATGTGTTAATCCGGGAGGCTTCAGTCTGGGGCCCTGATTTGTCTAAACGCAACTGAAGTTGTTCCAGTTCGCCTGCAATGGACTTTGTCCTGGACAATGTATTTAATAACAGGTCTTTCCTGTGGCCTGGATAAGCAGTAAGTGTTTCGTTCACCGGTTCCTGTTTTTTAAGAGATTCTTTTTCCAGGTAGATCAAATATTCCTTTGACTCTTTGAGCGCTTTGGAGTTTTGCATTTTAGTATTTTCGAGCCATTCTGCATTGGCATTGGTGAGGCCTTTATATCCTTCCCAATACTGAACTTTACTGTGAAGCTCCCTGATGCTCCCCTGCAACTTATCGACTTTTGTGACCTGGGTTTCGTCAAACATGGTAAATACGATCAGTGCACCTGCAACAAGGCTGGCTAATGCAGTTCCCATTTTTATAAACCACCAGAATATCGAGTAAAAACTTCCCTCAGCGCGATAACCCGTTTTTAATTCATCTTCATCACAGATATCGCCCACCATGGAAGAACCCAGGGTGAAGAAAAACAGCATGCCGGTAGAAAGCAGAACAATGGGAATAGTGATCAGGTAAGGATGATGAGGGTTGTAGCAAACAATCTTAGAGAGTTGGGCTAGGCACATTAGTAAAATTGCAATAGTGAGGGTATTCCGTTTTCCCAGTTTCGGGCTTATCCAGTTGAGGGGGAATACAGCAAGTACTCCGGTGATGGCCCAGATAGTGCCGTTAATTCCGAGGAGATAGGCACCTGCAACTTTGTCACCCCCGAAAACATAAAAAATAGGTATGTATGACCCGAGCAGTTGGACGAAATTAAAGCCCATGGCCAGCGTGAAAATAGTCAATGTCAACATGATAAAGTTCCTGTTGGTGGCACTGTGTTTCATATCTCTCCAGAAGGGCGTTTTTTCATGCTTTGCAGCTTTTACAAATCCCGGTTCACGTAATTTGTAGGTCCACCAGAAAGAAAGCGGGATCAGAATGGCAGCGATCATTAAGGAAACGTAGCGCATACCGTCGGCTTCATTACCTCCGGTGCCTTTGAAAACTTTCATGTTGGCGAGGGCAAAAAGCCAGGGTGTGCTCATGGCAAAAAGATTACCTACAAAACTTTTGGCGCTGAAAAGACGGGTGCGTTCGTGGTAATCAGTCGTCATTTCCATTCCAAGGGAACCATGAGGGATCTCGAAAATATTAACGGAAGTGAAAAATAGAAGGAGGGAAAAAAGAATATAGACAAGCTGAAAAGCATGATAGCCCGATTCAGTCGGGAACCATGTACGCACCAGGTCACCCTTTGGGATCCACCAGATGACGACAAAAAAAACTGCAACGAGTATTCCGCCTATCAGCAGGTAGGGACGCCTGCGGCCCCAACGGGTACGGGTGTTATCGGAAATATGACCGATAACGGGATCAGAAAGAGCGTCCCACAAACGGGGGACGATCATAATGGCTCCCAGCCAGAAGGCGCTTAGCCCCAAGCTTATATTCCCCATCAACCCCACGAGTATTCCTGCTATGTTGAAAAGGGCAATGGGAATAATGCCTCCGGCGCCATAGGCAGCTAACTGTGAAAAGCGAATCTGATGTTCTGGTTTCTGGATGTGAGCCGTGGGGGTTTTTTGTTCGTTCATAGAGATCCCTTTGAGTTAAATTTGTATCATTACTTTACAACAACTTTAATCAATAATAAATCATCACTTCTGCAGGAAACTCTTTAACAGATATTTCCTTTCCCGTATAATCTTTGATTTCTTCTCCGTTAATGGTCACTTTGGCTGGAAGTTTCGATCCGTTAAAGTTTTTAATTTTAATTCCATTGGAAGGAAGTTTTACATCGCCAAAAATTGAAAAGACATATTTGTCTTTATCTTTTTTTATTGAGTACGAAATCTCGCCATAATATGTTGGTAGATTTTCGACAGACATTCCTCCAGGCGAATCGATCCAATCCTGATAAAGTGCAGCAGCTATGACAAGCGATTGATCATACTCATTTTCATAAACAAACATAGCCCGGATTGCATTGATAAAATCGCTGCCAACCCAGGTGTGTGGCATATCCCCGATATACCGCGGAATGCGGTAATCTTTCCAGACAACCTCAGCCCATTGATACCATCCATGCGGGCGCTGATCATTTAAGAAAAATTCTATTAACTCGTGCGCTCTTTCCGGTTGATCTAAAATAATAAATGAACCGATTAAACGATTTTCATAAGGTGTGTAATTGATCCAATCAATTTTTCCGTCTCTCCTGTTTTTGAAGAATTCATAATATTTATCAAAGGTGTTATATACTTGCGGCTTTGGTAAGTTCTTCAGTTCGTTGCAAGGTGTTAACGCGATTGTTGTTGATGTTGCATCAAAATCACCAAGCTCAACGCAACCGGGCAGGTAATTTATTTTTCTCGTTTTCATTGCGAGTTGCAGCGAGTTGTAAAGATTTTCTTTAAATGTATCGCAAACTTTTTTTATTCTTTCATAAGATTCTTTTTCACCAAGTATTTTTTGGATCTCCACAGCATCTTTTAATCCTTTCATTGTAAAGAAATCATCCCAGTAGGAGTGCATCGGTTTTGCAGAATAACCTTCGTGACTGATGGATTCCGTAACCAAGCCATAGTAAGCACGCACGCTGTCGTTTCCATATTTGAAATGGTTTGTTGATCTTTCGGCAATCAGCGATTCGATGTATTCTACAGCTTTCAGTACATTTTTATTTTTTGACCTGAGAAAAGCTGTATCCTTTGTGAAATTAAAATATTCCCTGATCAAATAAATCATTTCCCCTTGGCTGTCATTTTCGGGAACCGGATCGGGGCCCCTGGAATCAACCACGCAGGGAACCTTACCGTTTTCGTATTGATGATCTGTGTACCAATTAATGAAATCTTTTACTTCTTTTATAATACCGGATTTAAGAAGTGCAGATGAAGTTAATGCACCGTCACGGATCCAGCTTCGTTCATACGAACGCGAGCCGGGCTGGATGCCTGCCTTATCCTTGTTGATCAATATGTAAACAAGATTCGATTTATAAGTATCTACAATCCTATTCGCTGATTCAGGTAAATGAAATTTGATATGCCCGACTTTCGTTCTCCAGAACTCTGTTGTTTTATTAATTTCTTCTGCGATATAATCATTGCTGATTTTTTCATCACTGGATTTTTTACCATAAAATGGAACCACAACAAAGAATCCGGTATGTTCATTAGGGGCTAAGTGAAAAGAATACTTTATTACGCCATTTGCCAGCCCGTCTTGATCAAAAACTGATTTATTTTGAGGAATTTTTCCTTTACGAATAAGATCAACAATATTTCCTTCATCAAAAGTAGCTGCCCCGAAAGCGTCGTAATTTTTTTGAGGCAGAACTACTTTATCATCGAAAACTAAGAATCTGCCGTCTTCTTCTTTTATTAAATGTATTTTCCCAACGCCGCCGGTAAGATTCAGGAACTGGTAATATGGATTAACCTGGTATGGGCGAATCAATAAAAAAAACTCAAAGTCTTTTGACCGGTCTGAAAGATTGTTAAACGAATAGCTGATGTCAAGCATGGAATTTTTATTTGCCTCTCCGCTTGACGTTACGCCGGTTACAAATTTCAGATCGTTACATTGCCAGGTGACAGATGGCACAAAATTAAATTCACTTTTATCTTCAGAAGAGTCCAATAATTGAATTGATTTGACATTGCTCCAGTTATAAAGTGAATCACCCATTTTTATCATCGGCTCAATTGAAAACAGGGCTTTATCCACTTCCACCATTCCATCTTCGTTTATCAGCGCTTCCTTAACATCATTGTTGACACCTGTAACCGTCCAATAAGAAGCCTGTTCTGAAAAGTACCTCGGATAATTTCCTGCCGAGGAATTTTTAGCTGTGTAAATTAAAAAATCATTCGGGGTCATGGAATTCTTAATGTCCAGAAATTTTACACTGTATATTCCGAACCCTTGTTCAGAATTGCTTTTTTCAAGATCTATCTTGACATATTTTGCTTCTGCTTCAGGCAGCCGGATAAAACTGACATCATTGCTATTTGATTGAACGGAATAAACTTCTCCCCAATTCTTCCCGTCACCTGATAAAAGAACATCAAAATTGTTTGCGTAATGATCTTTCATCCAATTGATTTGTAAACCACCAAATTCTCTGCGTGTTTTAAAATTAAAAACAACCTCCTGATCTTTCACTTCACTGCTTTGCCAGTAAGTCTCATTTGAATTATCAATAATGAAATCCGGTGGATGATTTTTCATAAATGACGAAGCCGTGATTGATGGTACCGGATAAGCTTGCGTTTCGGGCTGGAGGGGTTCAAACTTCAGATCATCAAGCCAGATTGTACCTTTACCACCAACAAACGATGAAATTGTAAATTCAATTCTGTCAATACGTTTTAAACTCTGATCTGTTGTTGGTCCCCAGGCAAAATTAATATGTCTTTTTTTTATACGAATTTTTTTCCATTCAACTGGAAAATTATAGTTGCGGTTATTAACCCACCAAACATTATTTCCCGTGCTGTCAATAAATTTTATTTCGAAATTATTGGCAGGAGATTCGGCTTTAACATAAAAGGTAAATTCATAATTTTCGGGAAGATCTATCGGAAACATTTTCTGTATTCCGCCGTAACCAGTGCCTTTGGTAAAATCATAATCAAAACGGATCGCATTGCCTGTAAATCCTTTATCAATAGATAGTTTAAGATTGACGCCATCGGATTTGATGAAAGTCCAGCCATTTTTGTTTTCAAATTCATCAAGTGTTTTAATTTGAGCATTGATAATTGTGGTTGTAAGGAACAACAGGAATAAAACCGCAATACTTTGTCTGATAAGTTTTTTCATGTTGAAGAGATTTTTATTTAGGATTGCTATAATCTTCGATTTACGATTTTATTGACGATTTTTGATCTACGATTTATAAGGAATTATTCGTGAATCATCATTCTAAAATTCATTCGCCTGCCTACCGGTAGGCAAGTAAATCGTAAATCTTGTGCAATCGTAAATTCCATAAAGGCGCTATTTGAATAATTTCTATTTCAAATATTTGTAGCCGAGTTTGTTCAACCCTTTCTGGATTATCGGATCTTTCATTACAAAATTCCAAACCAGTCCTGTTCTGAAATTTTCTATCATAATAAGCATCGGACCCTGATCTATGCCTAAAAAATCATTATCGAACCATTTAGCAGTTGGATTGAAAGCATCATAATAACCGTATTTACCCCATAAATTTTTACCATATTTTTGGTTCATTGATTTTATGGTTGGTAAAACGATTTCAGGAGCAAATGGCAACGATGAAAGGGATGCGTAAGGTGCAATGGTTCCATCATCAAAGTAATTGTAACCGGGTCCGCTTGTTCCTCTTCCTGCATAACCTAAAAACTTTTTATCATCAAAATTGTACTTCTCTTCTGGTCCATCACTTGCGGTAACACCCCAGCAAAGTGAATCATAATCAACCCAGCCTTTAGGATTATCCATTCCGTATTGCCGTTGAACATATGTTGCCCGGCGGGAGTTTTCAAAGTAATCAATTCCTTTTTCTTTTATATATTCGTCAACTATGCCGCGAAAATCTATGAATGCCTGTGAAAACTGATGACCAAATAAAGGAGGAAAAGCCACGTGCGAAAGTCCTTTGTATGGAGTGTACCATTGATAAGATTTTAACCATGACTCGTAACCTTGTTCAATATTTTCCATTCCACTTCCGGCAGCTAAAATATAAAGGAACAGGGCCTCGTTATATCCGATCCAGCCAAAATCGCTCAATCCGTTCTCGGGAGTCC
The DNA here is from genome assembly GCA_049516815.1 of Bacteroidales bacterium. GTDB lineage: Bacteria > Bacteroidota > Bacteroidia > Bacteroidales > FEN-979 > FEN-979. The sequence goes on from JBEKST010000011.1 coordinate 7,883, forward strand.
ATCCCATCGAAATCGTATTGGCAAATTTTCCTATCCCGGGAACTATCATAAAATTCCAGTCAATTCTCTCAAGAAGTTTTGCCGCAAGCAAACGGATCTGGTTTTCAACTTCATTATCCAAATTGTAGTAATTACGGGCAAAGATAATTCCCATCATCAGGATGCCTGTATCCACTGAAGAAAGTTCACAATTCCATTCACGCGTTCCGGAATCCATTTTCAGGAAATGATAATAAAATCCCTTGTAACCTGTTACATTTTTATCAGTACTTTGAACTGAATTGATAAAGAATTGAAGAATTTTCAGCGTGATCTCTGCCGCCTGTTCACGGGTTATCCAGTTTCTTTCAGCACCGATTGCGAATGATGGGATTCCAAATCCTGTTGCTGCTATACTGCAAGGAGCCCTGTTTGTAGTCCGGTCTTTTACAATCCCCTTTTCAGGATGATGTTCATTTAAAAAGAAAAGAAAAGTTTTATGCTGAATTGAATCGAGCATGGACTCTTCGCCAGGTGTTAAAGGATAATTCACCTTTCCATTAGATCTGAAAACAATATTTTGCGGCTGTGCGGTACCGGTGGTAAAAGTTAAAAACACAAATAATAAAATTTTGCTAACTTTCATATAATTTCTCCTTTTAATTTTAATCCGTAACACTTGCATTGCTTCTCTCCGGGCTGATCTGGAATCTGCTATAACAGAATCCTTATATCACAGAAGGTCTTAGAACAGCCGGATTCAGCGGAGGCTGGTTGTCAGAGCTTAAATGAGGCAGAAATAACTTCTGCCGAACTCCCTCCCACAAATGCATTGAATTCACCGGGTTCCCAGTATTTCTTCAGATCAGGATGATAAAAAGAAAGATCGTCGGTTGTCAACGTAAAGGAAACGTTAACAGTTTCACCTTTCCTGATCAAGAGTTTTCTGAACCCTTTAAGTTCTTTGACAGGACGGGTAATACTTCCTACTTTGTCCTGAATATATAATTGTACTATTTCTTCCCCATCGCGATCCCCGGTGTTGGTGACATTCGAGGAAACTGTGATCATATTTCCCTGGACTATGGTTTTAATACCTGAATAGCTGAAGCTGGTATAGCTCAGGCCAAATCCAAAAGGATAAAGTGGTGAATTCGGGCAATCGAGGTACCTGGAAACATATTTTTCGTCCGGATGATCAGGGTTGTAAGGTCTTCCTGTGTTCTTGGCATTGTAAAATATTGGGACCTGCCCGGTATTCCTTGGAAAGCTCATAGTGATCTTTCCTGATGGATTGACATCCCCAAATAAAACATCAGTGATGCCATTGCCAGCCTGGGTTCCTCCGAACCAGGTTTCAAGTATAGCCGGGGCAATTTCATTTAAACGGGAGATGGCCAGGGGGCGGCCATTAAAAAGAACCACGGCCGTGGGTTTGCCGGCTTTGATCACAGCATCGGCCAACTGGTTCTGTACACCCGGCAGGTCAATGTCCGACCTTGATGCAGCTTCCCCTGTCATATCGCCGCTTTCTCCTAGGGCCAGGATCACATAATCGGCTTCGCGTGCAAGTTTTACTGCTGATTCAATCCACGAAAGTTCCTTATCGTTGATATTACACCCCTTTTCATAAACTACTTTGACCGATTCTCCACATTTATTCCTGATCCCTTCAATCAGGGTAACACATTTGTCCCAGTCCCCTACCGCGGTCCAGTTACCCATCATTTCTTTCCTGGCATCTGCAAGCGGACCGATTACGGCCAGGGTCTTTACAGTTGGAGGAATAGGAAGCGTGTGATTGTCATTCTTAAGCAGGACACAGCTTTCCGATACCAGCTTCCGTGCAAAATCCAGGCTTTCCTTTGTCATGATCTCGTTTTGTTCCCGTTGTTTGTTACAGAAACGGTATGGGTCATCAAATAAGCCTAATTGAATTTTAGCACTCAGAATACGGCGCACAGCTTCATCAATATTATCAATATTAACTTTTTTGTCTTTCAGGAGGCCTGGAAGGTAATCCAAAAAAGTGTTTCCCTGCATATCCATGTCAACCCCGGCATTCAGGGCCAGTTCTGCTGCTGATTCCAGGTCTGCAGCCACACCATGGTTAACCAGTTCATTGATAGCATTAAAATCGGTAACGACAAAACCGTTAAATCCCCAATCTTTACGGAGAAGGTCTGTCAGTAGCCATTGATTGGATGTGGATGGTATTCCGTTGATTTCGTTGAATGATGTCATTACCGTAGCTACACCAGCATCAATACAGGCTTTATAGGGAGGCAGATAGTATTCATAAAGGGAAAGCGGGGAAATATCAACTATGTTGTAATCACGTCCTGCCAGCGGGGCTCCATAGGCAGCAAAATGCTTTACACAGGCCATAATATGCCTGCCATCCACGTACCCCTTGCCCTGGAAACCCTGGATTCTGGCTTTTGCGATCTGGGATCCAAGCCAGGTATCTTCTCCTGCCCCTTCAGAAACCCTTCCCCAGCGGGGATCCCGCGCAATATCCACCATAGGAGCAAACGTCCAGTTGATCCCTTCAGCAGAGGCCTCCATGGCTGCTATCTGGTCTGCTTTTTCAATGGCATTAAGATCCCAGCTTGCTGCCTGTCCCAGGGGGATCGGAAAAATAGTACTGTGACCATGGATCACGTCATATCCAAAGATCAATGGTATTTTCAGGCGGGATTCTTCGACTGCCATTCTTTGCAATGTTGTCACATAATCCACAGTATTGGCATTTAAGATTGCTCCTACCTTGCCATCCTTGATAAGCTGTTTGTAATTGGAATTGAGTGTAGGGCCTGTAATATCCCAGCCGGAAGCAAACAGGGATAATTGGCCGATTTTTTCTTCAAGCGTCATTTTCTTTAGAAGCGCTTCGATTTTCAGGCTATCGGAAGAAGTTTGTATATGTGTATTTATTTTTTGCGCTGTGACGGAAAAAGCCAGCAAAATGGTTCCAAGAGCGAGTGCGATGGGTCTTGAAAGTGCAGGTTTATTCATGAAAATAGGATTTTTTGTATGTAAACCCTAGTTTTGTCAACCCCTGGCTTATTTCCGGGCAGGACATAAACAGGGTCCATAACAATTGTGTGCGGTAATTCTCAATCATTCCCACGATAGGTCCTTCATCAATTGCAATGTATGATGAGCCCCACCAGCCCGCAGTAACATCGAATGCATCATAAAAACCATAGGGGCCCCACAAACGGTTTCCCAAAATAAAATAAAAATGACGGATCGCATTCAGGGATTGATCTGGTGTGTATGGAATTGCAGAAACAGCAGCCGTTGGCGTTATCACTCCAAGGTCGTGCGTGGGTGATTGTGCACCATACCCCCAGGGATTATCACTGGCAGTGAGTCCCCATGAACTGGTACTGTATCCAATCCAGTGGTTCGGATTGGCTGTACAGAAAGAATAGTTGATCAGTGACTGATGTGTATTCTGTTCCCAGTAATTTGCATAAATATCATTCAGGTTCCTGGGATCCAGGCCCAGGTAAGAATATTGTGTGAAGAAAAGCGGCCCTCCGTAAGCTTGGCCCAGCGGAAGTGTATATCCATAATAAGTATTACCGTTTTTGATTGATCCGTTTTGGGCATATCCCTGGTTGTATACACCGGCAGAAATCCCATGTGTGGTTGAAGCCGCAGCTACAACATAAGTGATCAGGGTTTCATTGTATCCCTGGATTTTGACATTGAGGTCAAACCCGTAATCAGGCGACCAATTCCAATACAAAACATTTTGTCCCTGGGTGTACCAGTCATATTCCACTGCGTTAATAAGTCCATTGATGCGCTGGATCAATGTTTTTTCTGAAGTATTAGTGGAATCCAGGTATTGACGCATGGTATAAAGCCCCATCACCATATAAGATGTTTCTACGAGGTCACCCCCGTCATCCTCAGTAGCGAAAGGAACAACTTTCCCCGTATTTCCGTTTAGCCAGTGTGGCCATACCCCGTGAAACCGGTCGCAGGTTTCAAGAAAGGTGAGCATTTTCCCGAATTGCATGAGTCCCTGGTCCCGGGTGATAAAGCCCCGGTTTATTCCGACCACCAGCGCCATTACACCGAACCCCGAGCCCCCGGTCGTTACCACATCACCGGATGTATTTCGTTCGCGTGTCATTCCACATGCAGGGTGGGCAAAATCGACAAAGTATTTGAGGGTTTGTTGTTGTATAAGCGAAAGCAGCGCATCATCAGATAGTGGCGGAAATTTATAGGTTGAATCCAGCGCGGTGTAAAACGAATTTATAAATCCGTCAAAAGCAAATCCTTTTGCTGACTTCAGGTTACTTGAAACCGTGAACCATGTATGTGTGTAATCCGGCAGGGACGAAGTGTTGGTTATCGAAACTTTCTTGTTGCTATCGGAGAGAGACAATGAAAGATGACTGCTACTGGACAGGCTAAACCAAGACTTGTAATTGGATGAATCGACCGGGTCAGAGAACAAGAGTTCAATGTCGATATGCTGCCAGTCAATGTTCGTGAGGTTTTTGTGGTTTAAGAATTCTGTGCCATTCAATGTGACACTTTTTAGCGTAAGTTTTTTGTTGATCGTGGTGAACGAATAATCTGTGCCGGCGAAACCTTCCCCGGCACTGCCGGTCAGAGTGGCCTTGATCTGCAGAATGTAATTTGTTAACGGATCTAAAAGGCTCACAGGTGTAATCGTGATGGTTTGAAAAATGTTGGAATAGGCGATCCCAATTGACACATTGGTATTCCCATTCCTCTTAAGGAACAGGCTCTTCCTGACTGTATTGGTATCCAGTGAAGTATTGAATGTAATTGAAATAGAGCTATCGACCGGGATATTAAAATTCGGACCTTGTAAGGTAATTTCAGTGTTTCCGGCTTTCACGTGTTCCACGATAAGACTTTCGGAACTGTTTGCCATTTTCTTTTTACAGGATGAAAAGAATATGAGCAGAATGATGGCCAGTAATCCAATGAACGTATGGAATTTCATGGAATGATCCGGGGTATAAAAAGTTATTGGTAGTTATTTATTTTCTTCAAATAAGATCAAAGATGATAAATAACTACCAATAACCGGATTAACAATAACTAAAAGTTACAATCTTCCAAACCGGATCATGGTTTTTCAGAATTGTACATTAACAAAATTTCGTTTGGTGTCAGCACTTTATGGAAAATCCTCACATCATCCAGCCATCCTTTGAAATGGTTATTGGTCGTAATGTTATAATCGGCCCAGGAATCGGTGACGGTAGGATCCACCTTGTCCTGGATAAAACCGAATACAAATGCATTGTTATCTGCGTTTCCGGCAAATTTCAATCCTGTTGCCTTATATAGCGGATGAGTTGTTCCGTACAGGTTGAAATCCTGTTGTTTCATTTTTTCACCATTGATGTACATAGTCCCGATTTTGGTAGCGTGGTCATAGGTACAAACAACGTCTGCCCATTTTTCGGCTAATAAACCATTAACTCCTGTCCCACCATGAGAAGTAAGGTCTTTGGCATATGTCCAACCTTGCCAACCACCATTGCCATTCCAAGAATTAGTATCAGCTCCGTTAAACCAAAGGTCCTGGGAGGCGCTTGTGCCGTCGGACAGGCTGTATTGAGCGGCTAGTTTGCATTCGCCGAGACCACTGTTACCATTGTTGTTGATTTCAAACTGGAATCCATACCAGGCGGCCAGGCCCATTGTAAATTGATCCTTCCTGCCTGCTGAATCTTCCTTGATCCAGAATGAAATTGAAAAATCGCTGGTATTCATAAGAAGTTGGCCATTGGGGACTTCAATCAGTGAGGTAGAGCCGTTAAAAGCTGCACATTGTCCTGCAGCGGCGTTACGGGAAGCAGCAAGTGTTATATCGGTTACGACTGAAGGCACAATCGATGGATATGTACCGATCTGATCATTGTAAGGGGCGGTTTCAAAATTCCAGTATGCTACTGCTCCTGACGGGACGAAGGTGCCGATGGTTGTAAACGAACGGGTAAATGCACCTATGGCCTGACCATCAGTAGACAGTATACCAGCTTTGAATTTGAGAGAATACAATGCGCCGCCAGCCAGTGGTGGAGTGGTGGGCGTAATGGTAATCTTTGCTCCAGTCACTGCGATGGTAATCGCGATGTTTGCTGTATCATAACCCTGCACAAGGCTAATGGTAGATGTAGTTGCAGTAGTTGCGTTAACAGCGAGTGTAAAGACAGCCGTAATTGTAGGGCTGGTGGGAACATTGGTAGGAGGAATGGCTCCGTTGAGATCAATCGTTCCTGCCTTCAGGGTTGAAAGGCTGAAGGTTGTAGTCGAACTTGTCGACTTTTTGCAATTTGTAATTCCAACAACGAGTATCAATGCAAGAAGCAATGAACTCAAAATTAAAATTTGTTTTCTCATAACATCATACATTTAAGGTTTAACAAAATTCAGATTAGGAATTATTAATAATTGGGGTTCTGTACTAACGCTCCCTGCGAGAGATCGATTTCACTTTGAGGAATCGGTAGTATTTCATTTTTTCCGGTAACAAAACCAAGTGGGCCTAACTTCACCGCTGCTCTTCCTGTTCTCACCAGGTCCCAGAACCTGAGTCCTTCCAATCCAAGTTCATGTCTTCGCTCATTAAAAATGAGTTCTCTCAATTGGGACTGATCTGTTGTTGTGATATCAGGCAGTATACCTGGATTTCCCTGTCGGGCACGGGCTCTGACCATGTTCAGGTAAGTCAGTGCCTGAGTAGGTTTCCCGTTTTCATTCAAAGCCTCTGCTGCCATAAGTAAAACATCCGCATAACGGATAAGGCGTCGATGGAGTCCCCAGTTTGAAGTTGTAGTCGCTCCAGGTACCCAGACTTTACGGTTATAACATTCTATTTCGATTATTTTCCCCGAGGAATCCAGTGTAATATCAGGAGTTTGAACATCTCCAATGATAACAATGCCATCGATGGTATCTCCCAGATTAATGACGGTTCCCTTATACCTTGGATCGCCGGTTTCAAATGAATTCCTGAGATCAATCGATGGCCGGTTGAATCCCCAGCCTTTATTGGGGGTGCCACGGACTCCCTGGGTATTGCCATATTGGTCGCCCCCAGCATCTTCATTTTCCACCTGTATGGCTCCAATTTCAAAAACTGATTCCACACCGTTGTTCCCGTTGATCCCGTTTGCATCGATATAAACAGGTTCAAGGCTGTATTTGTTCAGGTTTATCACATCCATGGCATACTTTTCTGCATTAGCGAAATCATTCCGGAATAAGTATATCCTGGCAAGTAACGCTTGTGCTGCCTCTTTTGTTGCACGACCGACATTGGCTGACGCATAATCACTTTTTAAAGGTAAAATATTGATCGCACTTTGGAGATCACTGATGATCAATGCATAAACTTCGTCTTTGCTCGCTCTTGCTAAACCAAGCGGGGGAGTCGTTGTGGTCACCAGGGGAACACCGCCCCAGGCACGTACAAAATCAAAATAAAATAACGCCCTCAGAAATTTTGCTTCCGCTATATAACGGCTTTGAAGCGTTGCATCCATTGTGATCAGGGGAACTCTTTCAATCACGACATTGGCGCGCCTAACGCCTACATAAAGCGCATTCCACCAACGGTCAAGTCCGTCCTGAGTCGGGGTGATCCCGAAATAGTCATATGGCCCTACCGTGCTGGCTTGATCGGAAGGATTGCTTCCCTTCCTTGCATCATCCGACATGATATCCAGGATCGGGTAACCTCCGGAATGATAGTACCAACCCCTGAGCGATTCATATACCGCATTGGTAGCCAGGAGTGCATCGGATGCGTTGGTTGGGAACTGATCCGTCGTGAGTATTCCCTGCGGATCCTTCTGGAGAAATTTTTTACAACCGGGCGTTACCATGAATAGAACCAATGCGAACAATATAATATGGATTCTTGATAGTTTCATTGGTCAGAAATTTAAATTTAATCCTACTGAATAAACCGAAGTCGTTGGATATGCACCAAAATCAACCCCGTTCGATAAAACATTCGAACTTCCAATCTCAGGGGTATATCCGGTATATTTTGTCCACGTAAAAAGATTGTCAGCTTTTAAATAAATTCTTAACTTTTGAACATAGATTTTTTGTGTGATACTGGAAGGTAGCGTGTATCCCAAAATGATGTCACGGAACCTTAGGAATGATCCGTCCTGAACGTAATGATCGGAAGGGAGATAATTGTAACCTCCCGAGGAAGCAATCGGTTCGGTAGTGCTTGTACCGGGACCCGTCCAGGCACCCAATACATGACTCTCATAATTATACTGATCCGGACGAATGACTTCTTTGGCGTTAAATATTTTATTCCCAGTCTGTCCCTGGATATCAATTGCGAGGTCGATTCCGTTATACTCAAAACCAACGGAAAATCCAAAAATAAATGTTGGTATAGGGGAGCCTAGGTAGGTCCTGTCCCGGCCATCTATTTTCCCGTCGCCGTTCATATCTACGTAACGTAACGAACCAACAGTAGCACCTGATTCACCCGTAAGGTGCGGGTATGCATTCAGTTCGGCCTGGGTCTGGAAGATCCCGTTGGTTTTATATCCGTAAAAAGCCCCGATAGGCAGTCCAACCCTTGAAGCGGTCACATACTGCCCGTTGCCCAGATATCCCCCGTAAAGAACGGTATCCGATCCGCTTATTCCCCCAATACTGATAACTTTATTGGAAATGGTTGTTCCGTTAATGCCGATGTTGTATTTCAGTTTCCCGACCTGGTCCCGCCAACTCAGGCTAAATTCAAATCCTCTGTTCTGAACTTTTGCTGCATTAAAATATTCCAGGGTATTGAGTCCATTCCCAAAATATGCGGGGATGGACAATGGCACAAGGATTCCATAGGTCTCTTTGTCGTAATAATCAAATTCACAAGTAAGCCGGTCTTTAAAAAAGCCTGCTTCAAGACCAACATCCACCTGTGCGGTAGTCTCCCACTTCAGGTTATTATTCCCAATCTCCCCATAAGTGGCGGCAGGATTGATAGAACCTCCGAACACAGTCACCAGGTTAGAATTCACGAGAGAATACCGACTTAAATAACCTATCTTATCATTCCCGATAATCCCCCAGCTTCCCCTTAATTTCAGTTTTGAGAGAAATTTTATTTTACTCATGAATTTTTCTTCGGAAATATTCCATCCGGCAGCAACCGAAGGAAAATCACCCCACCTGTTTGTTTGGCTGAATTTGGAAGAACCATCCCGTCGATAGGTTAATGTCAGAATGTATTTTTTAAATAACGTGTAGTTTACCCTTACGAGATAGGAGATCATGGAGTAATATAAGTTAGGATCAATGTTGTTTGAGATCAGTCCAATATTATTGATATTATGGGATGGATCATATACATAAGTTGGCTGGATATACCAAAAATTCGGATTATCCCGGATTATGTTTGACCCGGTCAGGTTCATAAATTCATTCGTGGAATTTTGCATGGTATAACCGCCTACAACATCCAGGTAATGTTTCCCGAAATCTTTTTTGTAGGAGATCGTATTCTCCCAAAGCCAGGTAAGGTTATCACTCCATGCTTTTCCGAGTAAACTATATAGGTTGAATTGGGTCGGTGATACTGAATAGGCTGGAGTAAAACTTTCTCCTTTGTTATAGGCTGCATCGATCCCGTAGCTTGATTTGATAACGAATGATTTTAGGAAAGATACTTCAGCGAACAGGTTCCCGACTGCCCGGATTCCTTTATTATAACTATTCGAATAAGCCAGGGCGGCTAGCGGATTTCCAACTCCAGGAACGGCACTGAAGGTTCCATCGCCTTTATAGGGTTCGATTACCGGTTGGGCCCTGTAAGCTTGAAAGGTAACATCCGGTGCGACTTGCTGGCTGAATGGGGTAATGGTGAAGTTGTTTCCAAATGTAATATTCTTGGTTAGTTCAAAGATATTATCAAGCTTAATAGTAAGTCTCTTATAATAGGATTTGTCAATGATCCCTTCCTGGTCAAAATACCCAACACCAATATAATATTGCACACTTTTGCTTGATCCGCTTGCCGACCCCTGGAAATTATAAATCGGAGCCATATGAAAGATCAGGTTTTGCCAGTCGGTATTCGGTAGCAAGTCAACATTATTATACGTTCCGGGGTGAATTTCATTAATAATATTTGCATAATCCTTCCCGTTCAGTAAACTGATTTTATGCGCTACTTTCTGCCATCCTGTTTCTCCGTTCAGGGTGAAGGTGGTTTTCCCCTCACCGGCCTTACCGGCTTTAGTAGTAATGAGAATAACCCCATTGGCGCCCCTGTTCCCGTATATAGCCGTAGCGGAGGCATCTTTTAATACCACCATCGACTCAATGTCTGCACTATTCAGGTAAGAAATGTCATCAAGGATCACTCCATCTACCACATAAACGGGTGAGGTATTATTGAAGGTGCCGATACCCCGGATAAGGACCATTGGGCTCTCACCGGGTGTTCCGGATGTACTTGTGACCTGGACTCCTGCTACCTTTCCCTCAAGGCTTTCAATCGGGTTTAATGCTGTAATCTTTGTGATATCGTCTTTCTTTACGGTCGAGACCGCGCCGGTAAGATCACTCTTGCGCAATGTACCGTATCCTACCACGACCAATTCCGGAAGCGTAGTTTTTGCAGGTTGCATTGAGACATCCACGACGTTTCCCGTGCTCAATTCGATTTCTTTGGAAGTGTACCCGACAAAGGAATAAACCAGGATAACCTTTCCTTCCGGTACTTTTATTGAATACTTCCCGTTGATATCTGTCACTGCACCTATGGTTGTACCCTTGATTTGTACCGTTGCTCCCGGTAAGGTTTCTTTTGTGTCGGATGCAGATACTGTTCCCGTTATGGTCCGTACCTGGGCATAAGAAACCGAAATCACGAAAAGAAAGAAGAGAAGCAATAACAGTGCTTTGGAGTTTTTCCCTTTTTTTCTTGTTTTTCTAATGTGCATAAATCTGTTTCATTAAATGGCAATTTACTTTAATTCCTTGGTGGACAGATAACGAATAACAAATTTAACTTCAAGCTTGCATCGTTACATTCGACCGATAAAATTAATCTATTTTTCAAGAATATACAACATATTTTATTCTGAAAGAAAAAATCAAATGCAATTCGGTATTGCATTTACAGAAATGAGGTGAATTGAGTAGTAATATATACTGCCGATAGGAACAGTAGCTAAGATTTTGCAAACTTGTTCCGTATCGGTATGATTTAGTAAATTTTAGTATTTTTGAGCAACAATTCATTCGAAAAAGAAATAATGATTGACAATAAATACACCTATTACTGTATAGGGATTTTTGCCGAATCCCTTTAATATTTAACCTATGGTAAAGAAAAAGGTTTTGGTTACCGGTGGTGCCGGATTCCTGGGGTCACATCTCTGTGAGCGATTGCTTAAAGACGGAAATGAAGTGGTTTGTCTCGACAATTATTTCACGGGACAGAAACAAAATATCGTAACCCTTCTGAACAATCCTTATTTTGAACTGATCCGGCACGATGTAACTATGCCGTTCTTTATTGAAGTAGATGAAATTTACAACCTGGCATGTCCCGCATCTCCTATCCATTACCAGTATAATGCGATCAAAACCGTGAAGACATCGGTGATGGGCGCGATCAACATGCTGGGACTGGCCAAAAGGATCAAGGCGAAGATTCTTCAGGCTTCAACGAGTGAAGTGTATGGCGATCCGGATGTTCATCCCCAACCTGAAACTTACTGGGGACATGTGAACCCGATTGGCCTCAGAGCCTGTTATGATGAAGGAAAACGGGCGGCGGAAACGCTGTTTGTCAATTATCATAAGCAAAACAACGTCCGGATCAAGATCATCCGGATCTTCAATACTTACGGCCCCCGTATGCATCCCAACGACGGGCGCGTGGTTTCCAACTTCATTGTTCAGGCTCTTAGGGGCGAAGACATAACCATCTATGGCGATGGCACTCAAACCCGCAGCTTTCAATATGTAGATGACCTGATCGAAGGGATGATCCGCATGATGAATACAAGAGAAGATTTTACCGGTCCGGTGAACCTCGGTAACCCGGTGGAATTCACTATCAGGGAACTTGCCGAAAAGATAATCCGGCTTACAAATTCCCCGTCGAAGATCGTCAGGATGCCGCTTCCACCGGATGATCCAACGCAACGTCAACCCGATATCCGGTTGGCCAAAAAGGAACTGGACTGGGAACCGAAAATCCCCATAGAAGAAGGTTTGAAAAAAACTATTGAATATTTCGCTTCTATCATTTGAATCTCACCGACACGGGGACAGAATAATCAACAGGCAAAAATTTGATGATATTTTTCAGCATTTCGAAAAAGAAGTGATCCTGAACATCATTAAAATAATTGTATCTATGGATCAATTTTTTAATGATTGATTTGATCAGGCGGAAAGTAGGTCGTGAAAAATGAAAGCGTTGTAATTCCGGTCAGGGTTCAATCCATAGGACAGAATTACCGGTCCCGTATTCGTTGTTTTCCCATAGTTCGTTGCGGGGATCGAGGATCCATTTCCCGTCGACCCTGAATTTATAGGTGTATTTCCCGGGTTTCAGGAAGATGGGAAAGATCCACTTGCCGTCTTTTTTCACCATGATAAAGTTATCCGCATTCCAGTCGTTAAAACTGCCTGCCACAGTTACTTCTTTTGCTTCCGGGTACTGGTCCAGCCTGAAAACATAGTTTGATTTCAGTGTGAGAAAGGAGTTCTGGGTTTCATCGGAACCTGTTGTATTCGGGTTGGCCGGGTCGGTCATCCATTTTCCGTCGACGATGAATTTGTACTCATAGTTACCGGGGCCGAGCACATAATATTGTTGCCATCCATCCGGAACTTTTTCCATGATAAGTTCACCGGTATTCCAGGCATTAAAGTTCCCTGTGAGGATCACATTTTTTGCGTCGGGAAATCCTTTCAACCTGAAAAGGATGCTGTCGCCGATCCCGATGACCGAGTTAAAATTTCCGGCGCCATCCGGTCGTTTAAGTT
>JBEKST010000012.1:0-23339 GCA_049516815.1 Bacteroidales bacterium
AAGCCTGGATGCGGAAAATGCAGGGATGATGCCGGAAATAAGTCCGATAAGAGCCGAAACCCCGATACCAAGGAATACATTTCCGGGAGTAATAACAAGATGAAAAGTAGTACTCAGGTTAACGATAACAGCAAGGATAACAACAATCAACAATCCTAAAATTCCACCGATCAACGACAAAAAAATAGCTTCAAACAAAAACTGCAGCAGAACAAAATAATTTTTCGCTCCAAGCGCCTTTTGAATCCCGATAATACTGGTTCTTTCTTTAACAGAGACAAACATAATATTCGCAATACCAAACCCGCCTACCAAAAGAGAAAACCCACCAATGATCCAACCAACTGTTGCGATAACTGCAAACAGGCTGTCGAAACCTTTTGAAATAATACTAGTTTGATTAATGGCAAAATTATCTTCAGCGGCAGGCTTCAGTTTCCGGATCGAACGCATAATCCCGGTGAGTTCATCAATCAACTGTTCATTTGACACAAGAGGCTTGGCTTTGACGACGATGCAGGTCCCAACTTCATTCAGGTCGACCATGTTACGACAATACGCAATAGGTAGCATCACAATTTTGTCATTTGAGTTTCCGAAAAAATCATCCCCCTCTTTTTTGATTACACCGATGACCTCTATATTCCTTCCAAATATTTTGATTTTCTGGCCTACGGCAGTGGCTTCCTGAAACAAACTTGTGGCAATATCTGCTCCGATGATAGCAACATTCTTACCACTGTTCGACTCGGTAGACGAAAAATACCGACCATCGGATAGTTCAAATTTCGTTACCTGGTTAAAATCCTGTGAAACACCCATCACCCCCACGTTATCCACATAATTGTTGCGAAATTTCACGGTTTTATTTACCTGGATAAAGAAAGCAGTTGCATCGGCAAGGTTGCTACGAATCTGAATTTCGTGCATATCGGATAGGGTAGCTTCCGGGCGTTGGTAATATTTCCACCATGGATAATCACCGCCCATGGCCCATGGCCATTTCTGGATATATAGCACATTATTACCGAGCGAATCAATGCTTTTCCGGATCGAAATCTCCATGGAATCAAAAATGGTGAAAACGGAAATAATACAAAAAATTCCGATTGCAATCCCTAAAAGTGAAAGAACTGTACGAACGCGGTTGACAATAATTGCCTGAAAAGCAAATATATAACTCTCACGGATAAGGCGAAAAAGTAGAAACATATCGGAGTAATGCTAAAGATCTATAATACAAACGTAAAAGTAATATAAATTGTTCTTAAACACGGAAGAAATCATTGTATCTTAGCCTAAAATTTGATAACATTGCAGGGTGAACCCCCTTTCATAAAACGCCTATGGATGTCAGAATTCGTACAGCATTAATCTCCGTATTTTCAAAAGACAGGATCGATGAGATCGCCCGTCTTCTGAACAATCTTGGAATAAAAATACTTTCCACGGGAGGAACCTATGATTATTTGCAACAACAAGGATTAAACGTCACATCCGTTGAATCCATTACAGGTTATCCTTCGATTTTTGGCGGTAGGGTGAAAACTCTGCACCCGAAAATTCTTGGAGGCATCCTCTATCGAAGGGAAGATCCCAATGATCTCCGGGAACTGAAAAAATACGGGATTCCTCCAGTTGACCTTATCATCGTGGATCTCTATCCTTTCGAAAATACAGTAACATCCTCGATGGATGAAAATGAAATCATCGAAAAAATCGATATCGGCGGCATTTCGCTCATCCGTGCTGCTGCCAAGAATTTCAGGGATGTATTGATCATTCCTTCTGCTGAACAATACAACCAGCTGATCGAACTTCTTAAAAACAAGGAAGGCATCACCAGCCTGGAAGACCGGAAATATTTTGCGACACAGGCCTTCAATGTTTCTTCCCATTACGATACGAAAATATTTGAGTATTTTAACAAGAAACAAAACATACCTGCATTCAAAAAAAGCATTATTCAGTCATTTACATTGCGGTACGGAGAGAATCCTCACCAACAGGCACTCTTTTACGGGAACCTGGAGGAGGTATTTACCCAGCTTCACGGAAAGACAATTTCATACAATAACATCGTGGATATTGATGCGGCGATTGATCTGATAAAAGAATTCTTCGAACCCACATTTATCGTAATCAAACACACTAATGCTTGCGGCGTTGCCAGCCGGACCAATTTAAAAGATGCCTGGTACGACGCCCTCTCCTGTGATCCCATCTCTGCCTATGGCGGGGTAATCATTGCTAATAGACCAATTGATGCCGGAGTTGCAGAAGAACTGAACAAGCTTTTTTTCGAGATCCTGATTGCATCAGAATATGATGAAAAAGCACTGGAAATACTGAAATCAAAGAAAAATAGAATACTTTTGCAGAAGAAATCCGTTAATTTTTCTGAGGTTCAGTTTAAATCAATACTGAACGGAGCGCTTGAGCAGGAAAAAGATCTGAAAACAGAAACTGAAGCAGATTTCCACCTGGTTTCGAAAAAGGCTCTTACAAATGCAGAGATTTCCGACCTGATTTTTGCCAATAAGATTGTCAAACACCAAAAATCCAACGCAATTGTCCTGGTCAGGGGAAAACAGCTGATTGGTTCAGGAATCGGCCAGACATCCAGGGTGGATGCACTGAAACAAGCAATTCAAAAAGCGCATGATTTCGGTTTTGAATTAAAAGGCGCAGTAATGGCCTCCGATGCATTTTTCCCTTTTGCCGATTCAGTTGAGATCGCATGCAAGGAAGGTATTACTGCCGTTGTACAGCCGGGCGGATCCATCAGGGATGCAGATTCAATCAGCTTTTGCGATGAACATGAAATGGCATTGGTTTTCACCGGAATAAGGCATTTTAAACATTAAAAGATAGTTAAAATGGGTTTATTTACAAAAGAAATAGCAATCGATCTTGGTACCGCCAATACCATCATCATCTATAATGATAAAGTTGTTGTTGATGAACCATCTATTGTGGCCATTGAACGAAGTTCAGGAAAGATTATCGCCGTGGGTAAAAAAGCCCAGATGATGCATGGCAAGACACATGAGAATATTAAAACCATCCGTCCCCTCCGGGGCGGCGTAATTGCTGATTTTCATGCAGCGGAACACATGATCCGGGAAATGATCAAAATGATCGAGATCCGGAAATCCTGGTTTCCCCCCGCATTGAAAATGGTCATTTGCATACCTTCCGGTATTACCGAAGTGGAAGAACGTGCCGTAAAAGATTCGGCAGAACAAGCCGGGGCAAAAGAAGTAAGGCTGATCCACGAACCTATGGCTGCTGCCATAGGGATCGGAATCGATGTGCTGGAACCGGTAGGGAATATGGTCATTGACATCGGTGGTGGCACCTGCGAAATTGCCGTAATCGCACTGGGGGGAATTGTCAACAATAAATCCATCCGTATTGCCGGGGATGAATTTGATGCCGATATCGAAGAATACATGCGGAAACAGCACAATATCAACATCGGCCAACGGACCGCAGAACGAATCAAAATAGAAGTTGGAGCAGCCCTTGCCGACATCGACAATCCACCACCCGAATACGCCGTTCATGGCCGGGATATGCTAACCGGTATTCCAAAGGAAGTGATCGTAAACCATGCTGAAATTGCCCATGCTCTCGATAAATCCATCTCGAAAATCGAAGCAGCCGTATTAAATGCACTCGAAATGACACCTCCCGAACTGGCAGCCGACATCTTTGAAACCGGAATTTACCTTGCCGGCGGCGGATCGCTATTGCGGGGACTGGATAAACGTATTCACCTCCGGACGAAACTCACAGTACATGTTGCAGAAGACCCGCTAAGGGCTGTTGCAAGAGGTACCGGAATCGCTTTAAAGAATTTCGACAAATTCACCTTCCTAATTAAGTAAGGGAAATTATGCGTTACCTGCTCTATTTCCTAAAGAAACACTATATCTATTTTCTTTTCCTGGCATTGGAGGCAGTATCGTTGCTGCTTCTTTTTAATAAAAACGATTACCAGAACAGCGCCATAACCTATGTTTCAAAAGAATTTACAGGTTCCATGCTGAATTTGTCAAATAATGTTTCCGAATATTTCTCCCTCCGGAGGGTCAACTGTATTCTTGCAGAAGATAACGCCAAACTCCATTCCAACCGATCAGAAGCATTTTATAAAGCCGATACCGAATCATTTTACCACAACGACACCCTATATAAACTTGAATACCGGTATATCAGCGCAAAGGTCATTAACAATTCCACGAATAAACGGAATAATTTTCTCATGCTCAATAAAGGCCATCATCAGGGTATCCAAAACCACACGGGAGTTATCATGGGCGATCGCATCGTGGGTCAGGTCGTGAGTGTCTCGGATCATTTTTGTTGGGTGATGTCGTTGCTGAATAAAGATAGCCGAATATCCGGGAAGTTTAAAAAGAACAACCAACTGGTCAATATCGAATGGGGAGGAGGAAATTACCAGATTGGAGAGGTTAAGGAAATTCCGAAACATGTGGCAATCCACAAAGGAGATTCCATCATCACCAGCGGGAATTCAGATATTTTCCCGGAAGGATTGCTGATCGGAACCATCGAGAATTTCACGATCGCACGGGAAGAAAATTTCAATCATGCCACCATCCGGTTTGCCACTGATTTCAATAGCCTGAGCTTTGTGGAAGTGCTCATCGATATGATGCGAAAAGAAAAAACAAACCTGAAAAACTCATTCAAAAGCAGTGAACGATAAACCTAAGAGGATTTTTAAATGACAATCATCTTTCTGAAAAATATCGGACGTTTTGTCTTCCTGATCCTCTTCCAGGTGCTGATCCTTAATAATATACAGTTCAACGGCTACATCAATCCCTATTTTTACATCTATTTTATTCTGCTGCTTCCCTTTGAAACCCCGCATTGGTTGCTAATGCTGTCGGCATTCCTGCTGGGCATTTCACTCGATGCGTTCACCAATACACTTGGCCTGAATGCCTCTGCCTGCGTTCTGATGGCATTTGTCAGACCTTTTGTTATTAAAACCATTTCAACCGGAACCGAATTTATGATCGGCCATTCCCCCTCCCTTAAAAATCAGGGGATAAAATGGTTCACCTACTATTCGATCATCCTGGTGCTGGTTCATCATTTTGCACTCTTCTACCTGGAAATTTTTCGTTTCACGGAATTCTTCCAGACTCTTCTTCGTGTTTTACTGAGCAGCCTCTTTACCCTGATCATCATCTTCATCGCAGAATACCTATCCTATCCGATAAAAAAATAATCAACAAATCACCACTTCTAACTTACTAGCTCGCTAACTCACCAGCTGATATAACCACTTTATCTCCTCTTCCCATAGGGATTCATCTGGGGTTTCGAGGATAAGAGGCATATTGTCAAACCGGGGATCATTCATAATTCTGCGGAAAACTCCTTCTCCCATTATCCCTTTCTTCAGGTTCTCATGTCGATCGACATGGGTTCCCAGGTCTTTTTTAGAATCGTTCAAATGAAGCCCTTTCAGGTATGAAAACCCGACAATGACATCAAATTCCTTCAGGACTGATTTATATCCTTCTTCCGTTTTAATGTCGTAACCAGCTGTGAATGTATGACAGGTATCGAGACAAACACCTATACGGCTTTTATCCTGGACAAGTGCGATAATAGCATCCAAATGTTCAAACCGGTACCCGACAGCACTACCTTGGCCGGCCGTATTTTCAATGACCGCAGTAACACCTTTGGTCTTGTCCAGCGCAAGGTTAATGGATTCGGCGATCAACTTCAGGCAATCTTCCATCGAATGCAGGTTCATATGCGCCCCCGGATGGAAATTAAGCATTTTCAATCCAAGCAACTCACATCTTGTCATTTCGTCAAAAAATGATTTCCGGGATTTTACAAGCATTTCCTTTTCCGGGTTTCCCAGGTTGATCAGGTAACTGTCGTGAGGAAGAATATATTTCGGCAAATAACCATATTTCGCACAATTCGTTTTAAACTGACTGATATTATCTTCTGTCAGCGGGCCTGTTACCCATTGCCGCTGGTTTTTGGTGAAAAGAGCAAACGCTTTTGCGCCAATTGCGTTTGCATTAATAGGTGCATTTTCAACACCGCCCGAGGCGCTAACATGGGCTCCGACGTATTTCATAGGGCTGGAGGTATCGAGCGGAGTCGAACCGCTGTACGAGGTTTTGCAGACCTCTGCCTGACCACTCGGCCACGATACCCTTTTAAGGGCAGCAAAGATAGGAAAAAAATCAGTTTGCCAAAATGCAGCCGACCTGTTTCACTTTTCCACCTAATGGCGGATTGATTTTTGATATTTTTACCTGCGCGGATTTTACCTGTGGGAACGATCGCAGCACTGCATCCAGGATCCGACGCGCAACACTCTCTAAAAGATGTGCGTTAATTTCCATCTCCTTTTTTACAAGCTGGTAAACTTCCTGGTAATTGATAGTATCGCTCAAGTGGTCAGAATGTTCTGCCTGCCCACTTTCAAACGCTATCTCAAGATCAATGATAAATTTTGTACCAATGATCTGCTCCTCCTTATAGTGACCGTGGTAAGCAAAAAACTCCATACCTTCCAAAAAAATCTTTCCCATATCCTGTTGTTTTTCAAGAAACGAAATTATCAATTTCCATCGAACACCAACCGGAGATTGTGTAATTTTCAGTAAGTTTGCAACGATACGGATTCTTTTTTTGTTGTCTTAGCTTTCGAATATTTACTGGATGAATAAGAAATGTCACGGTTTTACTTTTAAAAGAGATCCATTAAAATGAAAGAAAAAAAAATATCAAAGGGAAAAAACGAACAACCACTGAATTTCATTGAAGAAATCATTGAAGAAGATTTGCGAAACAATATCAACGAAGGAAGGGTTCATACACGTTTTCCACCAGAACCGAACGGTTATCTGCATATCGGGCACGCCAAATCAATCTGCTTGAATTTCGGACTAGGGAAAAAATACAAGGGAAAAACCAACCTGCGCTTTGATGATACTAACCCGGTAAAGGAAGATGTTGAATATGTCGACTCCATCATGGAAGATATAAAATGGCTGGGTTTTGATTGGGAGGACCGGCTTTTCTATGCTTCTGATTATTTTGAACAACTTTATGAATACGCTGTCATCCTGATCCGGAAGGGAAAAGCCTATGTTTGTAATATGACTGCGGAAGAAATCAGTGAAACACGTGGCACACCTTCACGCCCGGGGAAAGAAAGTCCATACCGCAACCGTTCTGTAGAAGAAAACCTTGATCTTTTTATCCGGATGAGGGCTGGAGAATTTCCCGACGGATCAAAAGTGCTGAGAGCAAAGATCGACATGGCGTCTCCCAATATGCACATGCGCGACCCGATACTATACCGCATTCTCCATGCAACACATCACCGTACCGGTAATCAATGGTGCATTTACCCGATGTATGATTTTGCACACGGCCAATCCGATTCCATTGAGCGGATCACACATTCCATATGTACCCTTGAATTTGAAGTCCACCGTACGCTTTATGACTGGCTCATCCGTGAGATTGGCATCTATGCGCCGCGACAAATCGAATTTGCCCGCTTAAACCTAAGTTACACGGTAATGAGCAAGAGAAAACTCCTCGAACTGGTTCAGCAAAAACAAGTCAACGGTTGGGATGATCCCCGGATGCCGACCATCTGTGGATTACGACGAAGAGGCTATACCCCGGAATCGATCCGTAATTTCGCGGATACCATCGGTGTTGCAAAGCGTGACAATGTAATCGATGTAAGTCTGCTCGAATTCTGCATTCGTGAAGATCTCAATAAAAGATCCAACCGCATCATGGCCGTTTTGAACCCGGTAAAAGTGATAATCGATAACTTTCCGGAAGGAAGGGTAGAAGAAATGGAAGCAATAAATAATCCCGAAGATGAAGCCAAAGGAAAACGGCACATTCCTTTTTCAAGGGAACTCTTTATAGAACGCGAAGATTTTATGGAAGAGCCTCCCAAAAAGTTTTTCAGACTCTTTCCTGGTGGGGAAGTTCGTTTACGGTCTGCTTATATTATTAAATGCGAAAGTGTTGTAAAAGACTTCCAAAAAGATGAAATTTCAGAAATCCGTTGCACCTATTATCCCGAAACCAGGAGCGGGATGCCACAAAGCAACCGGAAGGTGAAAGGAACCTTGCACTGGGTGTCTGTTAATCATGCGGTGGAAGCTGAAGTGCGGCTATATGACCGGCTGTTTAGCAAAGAAAACCCGGATAATGCCGAAGAGGGGAAAGATTTCATAGATTACCTCAACAAAGACTCGTTAAAGGTTTGCAAAGGATATCTTGAACCCTCTGTAAAAAATGTACTTCCGGGAGATAAATTCCAGTTCGAACGATTGGGTTATTTCATTGTGGATAAAAATTCCACAACCGATCACCTGGTTTTCAATCGTACTGTAACATTAAAAGACTCATGGACAAGGCTTGAAAAAAACCAGTAACCCCTAATGTAAATTAAAATAAACTGATTACTTTTGCACCCCCGGATATCTTCACACCCTTGCCCATACTCATACTCACACGCACTCTCACGCTCACACTCAAACCCACACCTACTTTGTCCGATGGTGTAACTGGCAACACGACTGACTCTGGATCAGTAGAGTCCAGGTTCGAACCCTGGTCGGACAACAAATAGAAAAAACAATCCATTGATTAAGAATAATTTAATTAATGGATTGTTTCTTTTTATCTGATATAAGTCTGATTTTTCGGTCATTTTTTACCACTTTTATTCATTATCCGGTAACTTTCAATAAAAAAATTTATTAGTTCTCAGTTTATTCCATGGTTTGTTGACTTACGCGTTTGAAAATTTAACATTCAAAGGGTTGAAAAAGATTAAAAATGATTATTTTTGTAAACAAATTTAAAGATCATGAAAAAATATATACTTTTTGCAGCTGCAATGATGCTGGTTTCCGCTGCTTTTTCACAATACGTTTTATCGTATAAAAACAATTCCCTTAGAAAGGGGGATATCATCCTTTCGAAGGAGATCCAATATGTCGATCCCGGTAGCGCAGGCCTGAACCAAATCTGGGATTTCTCGAAGATCAGGTTTAACGGCACCGATAATAGTAACCGCATCCTCTCGAACCCGACTTCAAAACTGGAAGGCGTCAGCGAATACAATATACTTCTGAGCGAAGGAGGGCGCGAATACTACATGAATATGACATCCGCAGACCTTACCGAAAAAGGATATACAGCCAAAGACCTTACCATGGTTTATTCTGACCCCGTGCTTAAAATGATCTATCCTTTTACTTACGGTGAAAGTTTCACTGATAAATATATGGGTTCAGCTTTGTTCCAGGGCCTTACGAAAATTGACGTGAACGGGGATAATGCAGTTACAGCTGATGCTTTTGGCACGCTGATTCTCCCCGACCTCACCCTGACCAATACCCTAAGGGTTAAGGCCGAAAAAACGGGAGTGGAAATGAATCCCTGCAGCTCGAGCGTGGTACGTATCCTGAAATATTCCTGGTATGCTCCCGGGTACCGCTACCCGGTGCTGGTCATCACGACCATTGAATCAAAAGCCACCGGGCAGGAGCCCGTGATAACGAAATCAGCCACCATCAATGTTCAACAGCCTGTAAATACCGAAACGGGGACCAATGTTATCGAGCCTCAAACCCAGGCCGCAAATAATATTGCCGTGAGTGTTTATCCCAATCCTTTCAACGAAAAATTCAACTATAATTATTTCCTAAGGAAGCAAATGCCTGTTAAAATTGCCCTATATGATTTGACCGGGAAACTCACCAAATTGGTCCTGCAGTCTAATATGCAGGCCGAAGGTATCCACACCGGTGAAATCGATGCTGAGGAAATAAACCTAACCCCCGGAATGTATTACCTGAGGTTTACATTTGAAAACAAGGTGGTGGTGAAGAAGGTGGTAAAATTGTAAAACATCTTTTCCGATTTTATTTCACAATTTGGCAGATTATCTTTATTTTCTTGGCAATGGTTTGTTCGCCGGTTATGTCAGCGGCTGGGCACACTCAATCTTTGATACATCTAAACGAACACACATTTACCCTGAACAATGGGTAAGCCGAAACACTTGGATAATAAAAAATATATATCATAATTAAAAATCATAGTTATGAAAATCACAATTGTCGGCAGCGGTTATGTTGGGTTGGTAACCGGGGCCTGTTTTTCTGAAGTTGGGATAGATGTCACATGTGTTGACATTGACAAACAGAAGATCGAAAACCTCAAAAATGGAATCATTCCTATTTACGAACCAGGTCTTGAAGAAATAATCCACCGTAACCAGAAAAAAGACCGGTTGCATTTTACCACAAACATCGCTGAAGGGCTTGAAGAATGTGAAGTCGCTTTCATCGCTGTCGGGACGCCACCGGATGAAGATGGCAGCGCTGACCTAAAATATGTCATTGAGGTCGCTGCAGATTGTGGGAAGTACATGAAAGATTATTTACTGATCGTTACCAAGAGTACTGTTCCAGTGGGAACTGCCAAATTAGTCAGAAAAACAATTCAGGAAGAATTAAATAAACGCAAT
This sequence comes from Bacteroidales bacterium, assembly GCA_049516815.1. Lineage (GTDB taxonomy): Bacteria > Bacteroidota > Bacteroidia > Bacteroidales > FEN-979 > FEN-979. Next base: position 10,589 of record JBEKST010000012.1, read on the forward strand.
GTGGCAATTGATTTTGACGTCGCTTCTAATCCGGAATTTCTTAAGGAAGGCGCTGCCATTGATGATTTCCTGAAACCCGACCGGATCGTGGTAGGATTGGATTCCCCACGTGCTGAAGATTTGATGAAAAGCTTGTATAAACCATTTACCCTAAATGGTCATCCAGTAATTTTTATGGATATCACTTCGGCGGAAATGACTAAATATGCAGCCAACTCAATGCTTGCAACGAAAATAAGTTTTATGAATGATATTGCCAATTTGTGTGAGATCGTGGGTGCAGACATTAACATGGTAAGAAAAGGAATCGGATCAGATTCCCGGATTGGCCAAAAATTCATCTATCCCGGGATCGGTTATGGTGGTTCCTGCTTTCCAAAAGATGTAAAAGCTTTGATTCATACAGCTTCCGCAAACAATTATGAACTAAGGGTACTGAAAGCAGTTGAAGCTGTCAATGAAGATCAGAAATCAGTGCTATTCCATAAAGTAAGCAAATATTTTGGTGGTGATCTGAAAGGAAAAACGATCGCATGTTGGGGTTTATCATTTAAACCCATGACGGATGATATGCGTGAAGCTCCCGCCCTTATCCTGATCCGGAAATTTATTGAAGCCGGTGCCATAGTCAGGGCATATGATCCGGTAGCCATGCACGAAGCGAAAAAAATTCTCGGCAATGCCATCAACTATGCAGAGGACCAATACGATGTTCTGATTGATGCAGATTGCATGATTCTCGTCACAGAGTGGCCGGAATTCAAATTCCCGAACTTCAATGTCATCCGGAAATTATTGAAAAAACCCGCAATCTTTGACGGAAGAAATATTTATGAAGTTGCTGAAATGAAACGCAAAGGATTTGACTATTTCTGCATCGGCATTGATACTACCCGGTGAAACGCACAGTATAATCAGGAAGAAGGTTTTAATCACAGGCGATGCCGGTTTTCTCGAATCAGATCTGTGGGGAAGGTTATTGCAAGACGGTAATAAAGTTGTTTGCCCTGGATACTGTTATCCGTTTTTAATTAAAAAACCCCGATAAAAATACGTTTTTAGGGTTTTTATTTTAATCATTCTGGGTATCTATCGTAAGCATTATACTTGGATTCCCATGGGAACCACACTTTAATGCTGGTCTAGGAGTACCAAGCAGAAGGAAATGATACGGTAAAGTATAATTTGTCAGATTCACATTTGCTTGCACGATTAAAGTATGACCTGTATAATGGGTAGGAAATATATTCGTATCTGCGGGATGATAAACGGTATCCCAAACCGGGTTAGTAATTATGGCAAGGTAAAAGGCAGACTGTATCGTATCATTAAAGATTCCTTTTAACCTACCTTGTGTGATTTTTGTCGATGCATAAGCATTAAAACTATTGGAAACGGTATCAATCTGGATGAAAATATTTCCATCTTTATCTGTAAGACTAATAGGAACATAAATTTTGGATTCTTTACTGCAACTTGACAAGAGAAACATTCCAGTAAAAAGTAATATAAAGAAATAAAACACTGTTTTCATCGTCCCGATTCTGAATTTGTAATCCTATAAATAAAAAAAATAATTTTGAATACTCCTTGGATTCATAATTGTAACGCTAATATTGAGTCAAATGTACTAAGAAATACTTTTTAATCAACTTTTTGGCTGAAATTTAACATTTCCGGCAGAATTACATGCTTATCCTGTAATTTTTATGTACAAAAATTTTTATGAAAAAGATTTTCAATCAGTGGCTGACCTCCCGGATATAATCAATAGTTGCCTGGGGAGAAGTCATATTAGGCAGTTCTACCCAATCTTTGTATTTTGCTTTTAGTTCATTAGCCCTGGAAGGATCTTTCTCCGCAGCCTTCATGTCTCTGAAATAGTCAACCATCGACCATACCAATTCTTTTCCACCGATTGACCCATGGCCGGGAACGACTTTTTCCAGGTCGAACTTATTCAGGATCACATGAAGTGCTGCCAGCCATTTATCCACATCAGCTCCGCTTTTCTTTTTCAAAAGAGGATTAATATGATGAAAAATTAAATCACCGGAAAAAAGTATTTTTCTGTTTTTCAGATAAACGACCATATCATGATAAGTATGTGCTTGCCCCAGATCGTATAAAATAAAAGTTTCATTGCCCAGCTCAAGAACGAGGCTATCTTTCACATAATCCGTCGGCATATTATTGGGATCTACTTCTTTCTGAAGGAAAGCCTTGTCATAGTTACCGATATAGATCCGCGATCCTTTGTAAAAATGGTTCCCGTTCACATGATCTCCATGGTAATGAGTGTTGATCACAAGGATCGGTTTTCCAGCGGCCTTCTCACTGGCCAGTTTAAAAAGGTCATCAGCAGCTCCACCCATTTTTGTATCAATCACTACCAAGGCCTTATCGGTAATAAGGATCCCGCTGTTGCCTCCTCCCCCGAGCACAAGAGTCAGATCTTTATCAAATTGCTGTGTCTCTGTTTGAAAGAAAAACGTAAACGCCGGATAAAGGTACATAGCACCTCCGGCCATCAGCAGCAACAAGATCAATGCAATGCCAATCAGGATCTTCTTGGTTTTACTGAGACGTTTCATTTGATTATAATTTTGATTTACCTGAAGGTAAGCTCATCCTGAAAAAAACAAATAAACTTTTTACAAAGTTAATGTATTATCTGGGCATTTTTTCCAACCCCGTTTCAATTCTTTTCAGAAATTCTTTCTTTCCCAGTATGGTGGCAATATCCATGATCCCGGGGCCCTGGTTATTTCCTACAATAAGCAGGCGTAAAGGATTCATCAGCTGTCCCATCTTTATGTTTTTCCGGGAAATGAAATCCTGAATAAATACATATAAAGAATCATGTCCCCATTCGGTAATTTCTGCTGCTTCTTCCAGGAATAAACCCAAAAGTACAGAAACAACCGACGCAGGATTCCAGACTTTTTGAACCACCTGTTTATCATAAACCATCGGTGGAACAAAGAAAAACCAGGAATTAATCCAAAGATCGGGAATTAGATTAGGTCGTTCTTTTATCAAGTGAATAACAGTAGCTATATAAGGATCTTCAAAATGCAGGTTTCTCTTTGTAAGTTCCTGATTCAGGAAACCAATAAGTTCTTTTTCCGGTTTATTAACTAAGTAATGATGATTGTACCAACGAGCTTTTTCAGGATCGAATTTTGAACCATGTTTCCCGACCCTTTCTATGGAGAATTCATGGATCAGCTCATCCATTGTAAATAACTCCTGCTCGGTTCCGGGATTCCATCCCAGGAATGCCAGCATGTTCACAAATGCTTCGGGCAGGTAGCCTGATTCACGATACCCCGAAGAGATGTCTTTTGTTACAGGATCCGTCCATTGTAACGGAAATACAGGAAACCCGAGACGGTCACCATCCCTCTTGCTGAGTTTCCCGTTTCCTTCGGGTTTGAGCAACAACGGCAAATGTGCAAACTTCGGCATGGAATCTTCCCATCCAAGATAATGATAAAGCAAAACATGCAAAGGCGCCGAGGGAAGCCATTCTTCACCCCGGATTACATGAGAGATCTCCATAAGGTGGTCGTCTACGATATTGGCAAGGTGATAAGTTGGCCATCCATCGGATTTGAATAAAACTTTATCATCCAGGCTTGACGATTGTACCACCACATCTCCGCGGATCAGGTCGTTTACATGGATCTCTTCATTTTCAGGTATCTTGATCCGGACGACATAGGGTTCGCCGGATGCAATGCGTCGGTTGACCTCATCCCCGGGCAGCGAAAGCGAATTTTTCATGCCAAGCCTCGTGAATGGTCCGTATTGGAGGGAATGCACTTCCTTATTTTTCTCCTTTTCGCGCATTATATCAAGTTCTTCGGGAGTATCAAACCCATAATAGGCATGTCCGTTTCCGACAAGATGTTCAGCATATTCATGGTAAATATGTTTCCTTTCCGACTGCCGGTAGGGGCCATAAGGTCCCCCGTTTACAATGCCTTCATCAAACCGAATCCCGCACCAGTTAAGCGATTCAATGATATAATCCTCGGCGCCCATAACATAACGGCTCTGATCAGTGTCTTCAATGCGAAGAATCACCTTTCCACCATTCTTACGGGCAAACAGGTAATTATACAATGCTGTTCTTACACCGCCGATATGGAGCGGACCCGTTGGACTGGGTGCGAACCGTACCCGTATTTTCTGATTGTTCATAAGTTATTTCTGTAAAGTTATTTTCGGTAGAAAGAAATCCAATGCACATTGCACCGATTCTTCCACACTCATCTGGTCGGTTTTTAATACAAGATCCGGATCCTGGGGAATATCAAAAGGCGAACTGATTCCCGTAAACTCAGGGATTTCTCCCTTCCGGGCCTTTGCGTATATGCCTTTTACATCACGGGTTTCACAGATCTCCAAAGGTGCGCTGATAAAAACTTCAAAAAAATCATCTTTCCCTATAATGTCTTTTGCCATCGTACGGATCTCATCCGTAGGACTGATAAAACAGTTAATGGTAATAACACCGCAATTCATAAAAAGCTTATTGACTTCTGCAATCCGCCGGATATTTTCTTTCCTGTCCTCCATTGAAAATTTCAGGTTATTGTTGATGCCCGTTCTGACAAGATCTCCGTCAAACAACATCACAAGAAATCCCCGTTTGCAAAGTTCTTTTTCAAGCGCAAGGCCGATAGTAGTCTTGCCGGAGCCCGACAATCCTGTCATCCATAAAACTTTTGCCTTCTGTTTCAGCTGTTTTTCCTTCTCTGAACGGCCTACCAGTTTATTATCCGAAAAAAAAAGTAACATTAATCCGATGATATGTTAGTTAAATAAGCAAAATTAGCTTAATTTTTCAGCGATTCAAATAAGAAAATTCAGGAATGAAATACCTTTGTAACGAAAATAAAATGGCAAAAATTCCCGTTCTTAAGGAAGTATAAAATATCATGACAGATAATTATCAGATACTGATCCGAAAACTTGATGAATTCATCAGGAAATATTACAGAAACCAGCTTATCAGAGGATCACTACTGTTTCTTGCGATCCTGTTTGTTTCGTATCTACTCTTTGTTATCCTTGAGTATTTCTGGCACTTTGGAACAGTTTCCAGATCAATACTGTTTTACCTCTTTGTCTTCCTGAATAGCTCCACAGTACTAATTTTTGTTGTAGATCCGCTACTGAAAATCCGAAAAATCGGAAAAATTATCTCCCACGACCAGGCGGCAATGATCATTGGAAAGCATTTCGGAGAGATCAAAGACAAACTTCTAAACACACTGCAACTGAAGAAACTTGCAGAATCAGGTGAAGAAAACATTGAACTACTTAAAGCAGGCATCAACCAAAAAATCATCCAACTCAGGCCGATCCCATTCATTCGCGCTATCGACCTTTCAAAAAACAAAAAATTCCTGAAATATGCACTTCCACCTTTTTTAATCTTCCTGCTCCTTCTGCTTATCGCTCCTTCCATGCTCATGAAACCATCTGTAAGGATTCTTCACCATTCAAAAGTATTTGTCGAAGAAATGCCTTACCACCTGCTGATCCTGAATAAAAGTCTGGAAGCATTCCAACAGGAAGATTTTACCCTGAATGTCAAGGTTACCGGCGATAAACTTCCGGATGAGGTTTTCATTGAAAATGAAGGAGTTTCCTATAAACTGAACAAAATAAACCGGATCCTCTTTTCATATACATTTAAAACGCTTCAGAAATCAGAAAAATTTCGTTTGGAAACCGGTAAATATAAATCGGAAGAATTTGAACTGAAGGTTTATCCGAAACCAACAATTTTAAGTTTCGAAACAGAATTAGCCTATCCGCCCTATCTGAACCGGAAAAATGAAATCCTTGAAAATACAGGCGACCTGATCATACCGGAAGGTACCCGGGTGAACTGGAAATTTTTTACAAAAGATGTCGATCTTATCCTGGTGCGTTTCGACAATGAAACAAAATATCTGAATAAGAAGGAAAGCAATACCTTCGAATATAGTGCTGCTTTTTCCAGAAACACCTTCTATTCGATGAAAACAGGAAATTCCTACAAACGGCAGCAGGATTCGCTTTCCTATACGATAACTGTAATACCTGATGGCTATCCTATGATCACGGTCGATCAGCAGAAAGACTCAGTATTATTATCGCGAATGTTTTTCCAGGGCGTGATCAGAGATGATTATGGTTTTTCGCGGCTGGCATTCACTTGTACACTGATCCACGGGAGTGATACTTCATTCAAGGAAACTAAAACAACGAACCTGCAGTTCAATAAAACACTAAACCAGCAATCGTTTTATTATTCACTTGATATCAATGAATGGGTGAAAAACCCGGGAGACGAACTGGATTATTATTTTGAAGTTTGTGATAACGATGGATTACACGGACCGAAATGCGCACGCTCGGGTTTGCTGAAATATAAAGCGCCAACACTGGAAGAGATCGAAAAAACCACATCACAGCAAGAACAAAATATTGCCAGTAGCATCCAGAATTCGGCAAAAGAAGCAAAAGATCTGCAGAAAAAGATCGATGAACTGAACAAGAAACTGGTGGAAAAAAACACACTCACCTGGCAGGACAAAAAACAGATCCAGGAGCTTCTGGATAAACAAAAACAGATCAAAGAAAACCTGCAAAAAATTCAGCAGCAATACGAGCAGAAAAACAATCTGGAGGAGCAATTCAAAAACGTTGATCAATCGATCATCGATAAACAAAATCAGCTGAACGAACTGTTTAATGAGGTAATGGACGAGAACACAAAGAAACTAACCGAGGAATTGAGGAAGATGCTCGATAAAATTGACAAAAACCAAGTCAGCCAGATGCTTGAAAAACTGAAGATAAGCAATAAAGATGTTGAAAAAGAACTCGACCGGAACCTGGAACTCCTGAAACAAGCGGAATTTGAAAAAAAACTCAACGAATCGATCGATAAACTGAAAGAACTTTCAGAAAAACAAGATAAACTGTCCGAATCGACGCAGGATAAAAAAACCGACAAAAACCAGCTTCAAAACCAGCAAAAAGAGATCAACAAGGAATTTGACGATACAAAGAAACAACTGGATGAACTACAGGAAAAAAACAAAGAACTTCAGGAACCCAACGAATTACCTGACCTGAGCAAGGATGAACAGGAAATCGACAATGAGTTAAGCAATTCGATGGAGTCAATGGATAAAAACGATAAAACAGCCGCCAGCAAATCGCAAAAGAATGCTGCAAAAAAGATGAACGCCATGTCGCAGAAACTACGGGAGGCGCAAAATGAAATGGAGTCCATGCAAAACGAAGAAGACCTTGCTATGCTGCGACAGATCCTCGAAAATCTTGTCAGAATATCTTTTGACCAGGAAGATCAAATGAACCATACCGAAACCATCAATAAAAGCGATCCTAAGTATCTTAAGCTGATCCAGGATCAGAATAACCTGAAGGAAGACCTGGCGTCAGTAGAAGATTCTCTATACCAACTGGGGAAAAGGGAAATAATGATTAAGCCGTTCATTCTCCGTGAGATTTCTTCCATCAACAAAAATATCAGCGATGCCGTGAAAAACCTTAACGACCGAAATGTGTCTGTTGCAGCTGTAAAACAGCAATTCATAATGACTTCTGTAAATAACCTGGCTCTGATGCTATCGGATGTGATGAAACAAATGGAAGCGAACCAAAACATGATGAGTTCACAGCAAGGTTCAGGAAAATGCAACAAACCTGGCGGAAAAAGGAATAAAATGTCGATGAAATCTATGCGGGGAATGCAGGAAAGACTTAATAAGCAGATGGAGGGGTTGAAGAAGGAAATAGAATCGATGAAAAACGGACAACAAAAACCAGGCAGTTCAGGCCAGAATGGAATGAGTGAAAAACTGGCAAGACTGGCCGCCCAGCAGGAAGCGATCCGGAACGAAATGAGCAAATATGCAGACCAGCTCAATGAAGAAGGCATCAAGGACGCAGGATCTATAAGCGATATGATGAAAAAAATGGAAGAAACGCAAAAGGACCTTGTCAATAAGAAAATCATTCAAGAGACCATCAACAGACAGCAGGAAATCCTGACGCACATGCTGGAATCAGAAAAAGCAGAAATGAAAAGAGGTGAAGAAGAAAAAAGACAATCTACAGAGGCAAAAACCCCACAAATAAGTAACCCTTTTTCAAATTTAAAGTATAACAGTATAAAAAATGCTGCAACAGATTTGTTAAAAACTGTTCAACCGTCTTATAATTATTATTACAAAAATAAAATAAATAGTTATTTTTTGAAATTTGAATAGTTTTATGAACCGGATTTTTAAAGAATTAAAAATTCCTTCCAGTAACAAAAACCTAACAAGGGTGGAAAATTTCGTAGACGAGATCTGCGAGGCATATTACATTACTAATTCTTATTATGCCAACATCCTGATGGCTATCCTCGAAGCTGTTAAAAATGCCATCCTGCACGGAAATAAAAACAACCCGGACAAACAAGTGAAAATTTCTTTTAAAAGCGTGCCCAACGGACTCTGCTTTTCGATAAAAGACCAGGGAGATGGATTTGATTTCAGGAATGTACCGAACCCTATTGAAACCGGTAATGGTTTAACGGAAAATGTTGGAAAGGGCATTTTCCTGATCCGCTCGCTGGCTGATAAGGTATCCTATAATTCTAAAGGAAATGTTGTAGAGATCGTATTTTTTATTTCCAGCATAAATCAGGAAACCACCCTGAACAGGATATCACAGATACACCGATATTTCAATAAACAAAAATCCCTGGCTTAATAAAAAGGATGTGAGTTTCTCGATCCAGTTTTTCAGTGAGGGCATTCCGTTTACTCTGAAGAATAAAACAGGCATTCGTAAATGGTTGAATGTTGTTATTCGGGAAGAAAAGAAAAAACCCTGGTACATCAACTTCATCTTCTGTGGCGACGAATACTTATTTGAGTTAAATAGAACCTACCTGCAGCACGAAACGCTTACCGATATTCTCACTTTTCCATACCAGGACGACACCGATACTATTTCCGGCGATATTTTTATCAGCATCGACAGGGTAAAAGAAAATGCCGCCAAATTCCGGCAGGATTTTGAAAAAGAATTGCAAAGGGTCATGGTTCATGGTGTTCTCCACCTCATCGGCTATTCTGATCATGGAAAGAAGAAGAAGGAAATCATGACAGAACGGGAAGATCATTTCCTGGAAAAACTCTAAGTCGTCAGAATAGCCGGATACTTCCTATGAATTTAAGAAAAAACATATTAAGACGCATAATATCAGCGTTTTATAATTCAAATAATGTGTTTTTTCGTAATTCTTTTGATTTTGATGCGCATTCACCACGCCCGTCAATCTTAGACCCTTGGAAAGTCTCGATTTAGTTAGCATTTCGTATCTTTGCAACCTGTTTAATGAACGAATGTTTCACGTGGAACATGTATAAATTTCCCAAATATGATGTCATTATTGTAGGCGCAGGCCATGCAGGATGTGAAGCAACAGCAGCGGCTGCCAATCTTGGATCGAAAGTCTTGCTGATTACGATGAATATGACGAACATGGCACAGATGTCATGCAATCCTTCAATTGGTGGAATCGCCAAAGGTCAGATCGTTCGTGAAATTGATGCATTGGGTGGCTATACAGGTATCGTTTCTGACCGTACGATGATACAATTCCGGATGCTGAATAAATCAAAAGGGCCTGCCATGTGGAGTCCGCGTTCTCAAAACGACCGGTTCCGGTTTTCAGAAGAATGGAGATCAATGCTGGAGCAAACCAGGAATGTTGATTTCTGGCAGGATATGGTTCATGAAGTTTTGGTTGAAGGAGGGAAAACAGTGGGTGTCAGAACAGGATTAGGACTTGAGTTTCGTTCAAAAGCGGTAATCCTTTCAAACGGCACTTTTCTCAATGGCATCATTCATATCGGGGAAAAAAGTTTTGAAGGAGGAAGAATTGGCGAAAACGCCTCCATTGACCTGACCGAAAATCTGGTACAACTAGGGAAGAACAAAAAGGAGATAACATCCCGGGAAAATTTTCTTTTACAGGGACAACTCATTTAACCAAACAAAGAAGTTGTTTCCTGGCTTATACGAGCCTTGAAGTACATAATATCCTGCGGAAAGGATTTAACCGGTCACCCTTATTTACGGGCAGAATTTCCGGCAGGGGACCCAGGTATTGTCCTTCCATTGAGGATAAAATTGAACGCTTTTCGACCAAAGAACGACATCAGCTCTTTATTGAACCGGAAGGATGGAATACAATTGAATACTATGTAAATGGATTTTCGTCGTCTCTTCCTGAAGAGATTCAGTTTGAAGCATTACAAAGAGTCCCGGGATTTGAAAATGTAAAATTTTTCAGACCGGGTTATGCTATCGAATATGATTATTTCCCACCATATCAGCTAAGGCTTAACCTTGAAACCAAAATCATAGAAAATTTATTTTTTGCAGGGCAGATCAATGGTACCACAGGTTATGAAGAAGCCGCTGCACAAGGATTAATCGCTGGCATCAACGCACATCTTAAAATTACCAGCAAACCTCCTTTTATACTCACCCGCTCACAGGCATATATCGGTGTATTGATCGACGACCTTATCACAAAAGGAACAGATGAGCCTTACAGGATGTTCACATCGCGGGCAGAATACCGATTATTACTTCGGCAGGATAATGCCGACCACCGGCTCACGCCATTGTCCTATAAAATCGGACTTGCCTCAAAAGAACGTATGGAAATAGTAGAAGAAAAATTAAAAAATGTTAATAAGATTATCGACTTCCTCAAAAAAGAAAACATTATTCCTGAAGAAATAAATTCTGTCCTGGAACAAAATAATACACAGGTCATTTCTCAAAAAGCGAAATTAGCTACATTGTTATTGAGACCTCAACTAAGTATTTTTGATCTCTCCAAGGGAAGTAAGACTTTGTCGGAATTCCGCGATTCAGGGTCCTTTATGGACGAAGAAATGGAAGAAGCCGAAATCCTGGTGAAATATGAAAATTACATCGAAAAAGAACAAGAAATTGTAGATAAGTTATTAAAATTTGAAGATATCCCGCTTCGGATTGATTTTGATTATCATGGGTTGAATTCATTATCAATGGAGGCACGGGAAAAACTTTCCAAGATAAGACCGGAAACCATCGGACAGGCATCAAGAATTAGCGGGGTCTCTCCTGCCGACATTTCCGTATTAATTGTTTATCTTGGCAGATAAAATTGTTTCACGTGAAACGCAAACGATAAAAATGGAAAAACTAATCTCCTGCCCGGTATGTGGAAAATCAAATTTTACTCCATTTTTGCAAAGCAGTGATTTTTTTCTGACGAAAGAAGAATACACGATCGTAATCTGCAACAGTTGTGGAATGAAATTTATAAACCCTCGACCGGAAGCAAATGAGATCAGTAAATATTATGAATCGCCTGATTATATTTCGCATGATGCCGGTAAAAAGAGCGGTTTGAATTTTCTTTACAAGCAGGTACGGAATTTCTTAATAAAGAAGAAATATAGACTTGTAAAAGAATATTCCAAGGGGAAAAAATTACTGGATATTGGATGCGGTACCGGTGAATTTATTTTTTTCTGTAAAAAAAATGGTTTCGATGTAACAGGGATCGAACCTGGTGAAATCCCTAGGTTTTTTGCGCAAACAGAATACAAACTGGATATTCACGAAGAAGCATACCTCGACAATTTATCCCATCCCGAATTTGATGTCATTACCCTGTGGCATGTTTTAGAGCACGTTCATCTTCTTCATGAACGGATGAATAAAATCGTGGAAATCATGAAACCCGATGGAACACTTATTATTGCCGTTCCAAACAGTAATTCCTGGGATGCCCGGTACTATGGAAAATTCTGGGCAGCCTATGACCTTCCAAGACATCTTTATCATTTTTCCCGGGGAACTTTGCAAATTCTTGCCCAAGACCATGCATTACAAATTGATAAGATAATTCCTATGAAATTCGACGCATTTTACATTTCCCTCCTGAGTGAAAAATATGCAAAAGAAAAAAAAAATTATTTCAAAGCAGTTATAAATGGGATAAGGTCAAATAAATTTGCAAAAAAGAACGACAAAAATTATTCAAGCTTGATTTTTGTCCTGAAGAAAGCGAAAATCTGAAAATCATGATATAAAATACAAATGGAATAGTTCATGGCAGTATAAATTCGGGAAATCGTTCTTTATAAGTAAAATAAAAGAACTTTTTTATACTGATTTTTCATAAAATGAAATGATCCATCATAAAGGAATCGATAATAGAAAACTTTTCGGTTATTTTTTCGCTGGGATGCTTCTGATTTTTCTGGCAGTGATCTTGAGAGGATTTTTTTCTATTCAGGAACGTCCGGAAAATGTCACGAAAAAATTTACCCATGTTCTTCATCAAAAAGAAAAATTACTTTCAGAAGCAATTGAAAAATTGAAGGGAATTTCATTTCAACAGAAAGATCAAAACCAGGTTGAACTGGAACATAAATTTCAGGAGTTATATAATAAGAAAGGGATACTTTTATTTGTCTATGAAAATGACTCATTGGTTTACTGGTCGGCAAATTCTGTTTCCTGCCTGGAAAAATTATCCGGAAAATTCATTCAAGATACAGGTTATTTTGAAAAACAGAAAAATGGCTGGTATGAGGTGATCAGGAAAAATGATTCTTCAAAAATATATATCGGACAAATCCTGATTAAGAATCAA